>JAKVCP010000017.1:42019-50072 GCA_022448925.1 Paracoccaceae bacterium | reverse complement strand
GTTCAGTTCAATGAGATTTTGATGGTGGGTGGTGACAACACTGTTGTCGGCGCGCCAACCGTCGCTGGCGCGGCTGTTCAGGCCGAAGTTGTTGACCAGGTCAAGGGCGACAAGGTCATCCACTTCGTCAAGCGCCGTCGTAAGCACAGCTCCAAGCGTACCAAGGGGCATCGTCAGCAGTTGACCATGGTTCGCATCACCGAAATCCTGGCGTCAGGCGGTGACAAGACTGGTGTGAAAGCAGCCGTTGGCGCGGGTTCGGTTTCGGCTGTGGCGGTTGCCGCGGCAGAGGCTCCCAAGAAGGCCGCACCGAAAAAAGCCAAGGCAGAGGCCCCAGCCGCAGAAGGCGGTGACGACCTGAAAAAGCTGTCAGGCGTAGGCCCAGCGCTGGAAAAGAAGTTGCACGCCGCTGGTGTGACCACTTTTGCCCAGATCGCAGCATGGACTGAAGAGGACGTTGCTGCTATGGACGAGCAACTGTCGTTCAAAGGCCGGATCGAGCGTGAAGGCTGGATCGCACAGGCCAAAGAACTGGCGCAAGGTTAAGGAGAGAGAGCATGGCACACAAGAAAGCAGGCGGTTCATCCCGCAATGGCCGCGACTCGGCTGGCCGTCGACTTGGCGTGAAGCTCTATGGTGGCCAAGCGGCCATTCCGGGCAACATTATCGTGCGTCAGCGCGGCACCCAGTTCTGGCCGGGTGATGGCGTTGGCATGGGCAAAGACCACACCATCTTTGCGACCGAAGAGGGCGCGGTGACCTTCCGCAAAGGCTTCAAGGGACGCACCTATATTTCGGTTCTGCCAATGGCGGAGGCCGCAGAGTAAGCCGACCTGATGGTTCTTAAAAAACAGGGGATCGGCAAAAGCCGGTCCCCTTTGCGTTTCAGGTGATCGGATTATGGCATCAGATTTGAGGAGATCTGCGCCACTGTGATCCTGAACAATGTGCGCGGAGGAAAAGCACATGAGTCTTGACGCAACACTTCTGCAGCAAACGGTTCAGACAGAGCGTTTTGACCTGCGCCCGATCCGGATCTCTGATGCCGGTCCGATCGATATGTGGTGCTCTGATGAGCGGGTCGCGCGGATGACGCCGACTATTCCGCATCCGCTGCCGCCTGGCACGACCGAAGCCTTTATTGCCCGCGTCACCGCCGAGGATCGGGCCGAAGATGTCTGGGCCATCGACGGCACCAAGGTGGATGGACCCGAGGTCATGGGCCTGATTGCGTTGCAACGCATGGATCGGAACCAGTCGGAAATCGGCTATTGGATTGCGCCGCATTTTTGGAACAGCGGCTTGGCATCACAGGCGGTAAAAACTTTGGTCGACGCGAATCCTCGTGGCAATGACACGATGTTTGCAAGCGTGTTTCAGGACAACCCGGCCTCGGCGCGGGTGTTGACCAATTGCGGCTTTGAATACATCGGCGATGCCGAAGCGTTCAGCGTTGCGAGGAACTCAAAAGTCCAAACCTGGACCTATCATAAGAAACTCACCTGATGCCTGTGCTTGAGGCGCGGCGCGTCAGGGTCTAGAGACAACTGACACAAAAGAAGGCCGACGCCGTCATGAAATTCCTCGATCTATGCAAGGTCTACATCCGCTCGGGTTCGGGGGGAAATGGCTGCGTCAGCTTTAGGCGTGAAAAGTTTATCGAATATGGCGGTCCCGATGGTGGCGACGGTGGCAACGGTGGCTCGGTTTGGGCCGAGGCCGTCGACGGGCTGAATACACTGATTGATTTCCGCTATCAGCAACATTGGTTCGCAGACAATGGCCGTCCCGGAGCGGGACGCCAGCGCTCTGGTGCCAATGGGGCCGACATCGTTCTCAAAGTGCCGGTCGGTACCGAGATCCTCGACGAGGACGAAGAAACCGTTGTGGCCGATCTTGCAAACTTGGGCGATCGCGTCCAATTGGCCAAGGGCGGCAATGGCGGCTTTGGCAACCTGTATTTCAAAAGCTCGACCAACCAGGCACCGCGCCGCGCCAATCCAGGGCTGGCAGGCGTCGAACGCACGTTGTGGCTGCGTCTGAAGCTGATTGCCGATGTCGGTCTTTTGGGACTGCCGAATGCGGGCAAATCCACCTTTCTTGCAGCGACCTCGAACGCGCGACCGAAAATCGCGGATTATCCATTCACCACGCTGCATCCAAACCTGGGTGTGGTTGGTGTTGACGGTGTCGAATTTGTTGTGGCCGACATTCCCGGGTTGATCGAAGGCGCAAGCGAGGGAAGGGGCCTTGGGGATCTTTTCCTTGGTCACGTTGAACGGTGCTCGGTGTTGTTGCACCTGGTCGACGGAACGTCGGGATCATTGATCGAGGATTATCATACGATCATTGGTGAGATTGACGCCTACGGCGAGGGTTTGACGGACAAACCCCGCATCACCGTCTTGAACAAGGTCGACACGATGGACGCCGAGGAGCGCGCATTCCTGCGCGAAGAGTTGGAGGCCGCCAGCGGTGGCCCCGTGCTAGAGATGTCTGGCGTCAGTGGCGATGGCACAACCGAGGTACTTCGGGCACTGCGCGGGCATGTGGATGAAAACAAACTGCGTTTCAAACAACGCGACGACGACACGGATGAGCAAGCGACATGGCAGCCCTAAGCTCTGCCAAACGGGTCGTGGTCAAGATCGGATCGGCGCTATTGGTCGACCGACAAACCGGTGCCTTGCAAGCGGATTGGCTCAGCAGCCTGGCAGAGGACGTGTCGGCACTCAAGGCAGGCGGTACGGATGTTGTGTTGGTGTCTTCCGGCTCAATAGCGCTTGGTCGGGGCATTCTGGGCTTGCCCGTTGCTGCGTTGCCGCTTGAAAAGTCTCAGGCCGCTGCAGCTGTCGGGCAAATTCGCCTGGCCCGGGCCTATGAAGAGGCGCTGTCGCCGCGCGGAATCACGACGGCACAGGTTCTGGTAACGCTTGAGGACAGTGCCAACCGACGCCGTTATCTGAATTCGCGCGCCACTCTTGAAACCTTGCTTGGGCTTGGGGTTGTGCCGATCGTGAACGAAAACGACACGGTTGCCACAGACGAAATCCGATACGGTGACAACGATCGCCTGGCCGCACAGGTCGCCGTTACGGTTGGAGCGGACGTGTTGGTGTTGCTGAGTGACGTTGACGGGTTTTATTCTGGCAATCCCGGTTCCGACCCAACGGCCCGCCGGTTTGATATTATTGAGACGATCACGCCGCAGATTGAGGCGATGGCAGGAGATGCCGGCTCTGGCCTGTCCAAGGGCGGTATGAAGACCAAGATCATGGCCGCCAAAACCGCAACAGCATCCGGCTGCGCCATGGCGATCACTGAAGGATCGGCGCGCAACCCTTTGTTTGCATTGCAAAATGGCGCAAATGCAACTTGGTTTACGGCACAGCTGGATCCACATGCAGCCCGCAAGCGCTGGATTGCTTCGATGAAACCGCAGGGGGTCTTGACGGTTGACGCGGGCGCTGCTGGCGCATTGCACAGCGGGAAATCCCTGCTGCCGGCGGGCGTTGCGGATGTCTCTGGCACATTTGATCGTGGCGACCCGGTGCAAATCCGGGACATCGACGGCCAAGAACTTGGAATGGGTTTGATCCGCTATACCTCGTGCGAGACGCAAAAGATCAAGGGCCAGCGCAGCCAAGCCATTGAATCGCTGCTGGGATATCCCGGACGCGCCGTCTTGATCCATCGGGACGACATGGCATTGTAGGCCAAAGACGACGATCACGATCGCTGAAATTCACCATTTGCAAAGGTTCCGACAATGACAGACACCGCGCATATTCCCGCCGTCATGGCCGATCTGGGTGCCCGTGCAAAACGCGCCGCGGCCAAGCTTGCCTTTGCGCCGTCAGAGGCCAAACAGAAAGCGCTTTTTGCCGCTGCCGAGGCGGTCTGGACCACGCGAGACGCGATCATCGAAGCCAATGCCAAAGACTTGGAATTTGGGCGTAACAAGGGCCTGAGCGATGCCATGATGGACCGGCTGATGCTGGATGAAAGCCGTATTCAGGGGGTTGTTGACGGGCTTCGCGCCGTTGCTGCGCAGGACGATCCGGTTGGTGAGGTTATCGCCCAGTGGGATATGCCATCGGGTCTGAACATCCGTCAGGTCCGGACCCCTTTGGGGGTGATCGGTGTTATTTATGAATCGCGCCCCAACGTGACAGCAGATGCTGGGGCCCTCTGCCTGAAATCCGGCAATGCGGTAATTCTGCGTGGCGGATCGGAAAGTTTTCACAGCTCTGCCGCCATCCACGCTGCCCTCGTGGAGGGCTTGCGTGTCGCGGATCTGCCAGAGGATGCCATTCAGCTTGTGCCGACCCGTGACCGTGCTGCCGTTTCAGAGTTGCTGACGATGACTGACCATGTCGATGTGATTGTCCCACGCGGTGGAAAGGGCCTGGTGGGGCTTGTTCAACGCGAAGCCCGCGTGCCGGTTTTTGCGCATCTCGAAGGCATTGTGCATATCTTCGTCGACAAGGATGCAGACCCGGTAAAATCTCTTGAGGTGGTGCTGAATGCCAAGACCCGCCGTCCTGGGATCTGTGGCGCTGCAGAATGCCTTCTGATTCACAGGGATGTGGTTGACACCGTGGGTCAGGGCGTGATCAGGGCTCTTTTGCAGGCCGGCGTTGAAGTGCGTGCGGATGCGGCCCTTCAGGGCATCGACGGAACCGTACCTGCCTCTGACGAAGACTGGGGAACGGAATATTTATCAATGGCCATCGCCGCCCGTGTCGTTGATGACGTGGATGACGCCATCGACCACATTCGAGCCCACGGGTCCAACCATACCGATTGCATTCTGACCGAAGACGAGTCCACGGCCGAGCGCTTTTTTGAGCGGCTGGACAGCGCCATCCTGATGCGCAATGCCTCAACCCAATTCGCCGACGGGGGCGAGTTCGGCATGGGGGCTGAGATCGGGATCGCGACCGGCAAAATGCATGCACGAGGTCCGGTCGGAGCCAAACAATTGACCAGCTTCAAATACCTCGTGACTGGAAACGGGGCGGTTCGCCCCTAGGCATTGCCGAAGTATGCGCCCAAGCATCAGGACAGGATCAGGTGCACAGTCCCGTCTGATTGTGCACTGAATCCCTTGGTGGGTGTGTCACCTATCAGGTTAAGCAGCATCTCAAAGTGGATTTTTGAAGGTTCGCTTGCAGCAGGGCGGTTCTCTGATATCAGCCCTTCCATATCTTCTGTGTCGATAGGCCGTGTCGGTGTCAAAACCATCCCAAGGCCTTGTGAGGAACGGTCAATCTGTATCACGCCACCTGTGGGCGCCAGTGTCGCCAGGCACAGGACGCCCAAGCAAAGTTTCTGCGCCTCGCTTCGGGAAAATACGTCGGTTGGCATTTCTGCAAAACTAAGACGGGGCGGGCCGCCCGGGGCGGCCAGCACTGCGGCCAAATCGCCTGACGCAATTGACCCGTCACCGCCCGATTGACCGAATGCAAGACGAAAAAACCTGATTTTTGCGACGGCAGCCTGCGCACTTTGCTGGACAAGCTCCAGTTCAGGCCCCATTTGCACGTCAGGCGATAGCGTCAAAAGCTCTAGACCGTTCTGGATGGCGCCAAGGGGACTTGTCAGGTCGTGGCAGATACGTGACCCCAATGCTGTGGCGAGGGTTGTGGATCCGTCTAGCATAGCGGGTCTCCGATAGAAGGAAGAAGAGGGATGAATGATCTGAACGCTCTGCTCGAACCAGGCATGTACGTGCGACACCCCCAGCAGGTCGATTGGGGCCTTGGGCAAGTGCAGTCGAACGTCGGCGGACGGATCACGGTGAATTTCAGGGAATGTGGTAAGGTCGTCATTGATGGAGGACAAGTTGCCCTTGAATTGGTACTTGATCCCGAAGGGTGAGCCCGAATGGTTAACGGATGGTTAATTATGCCACGCATCCGTTGATTTATGGAACAGCTTGGCGGTTGCTTCAAGCGGTTGCCAAGCAGATCAGCCTTGCCTAAACCGGAGCCACTTTGTTCACTCAGGCCCGACAAATGACGGTAAATGCTCCTCAGTTCATAGCGCGCTTGGCTACATCGGCCGACGAAATAGAGGCTGCGCAACGCCTGCGCTATCAGGTGTTTGTCGAAGAGCTTGGCGGGGCGGGTGATCTGATCGATCACGAGAAAAGACTGGAGCAGGACAGGTTCGATCCATTCTTTGACCATCTTTTGCTCTACGATGTCAGTCGTGAAAATGATCCGGTCGTCGGCGTCTATCGGCTATTGCGCGGTGACAAGGCCGAGGAGGTGGGGCAGTTCTACTCCGAGGATGAGTATGACTTGACAATCTTGCGCGCTTCCGGCCGCAAGTTGTTGGAATTGGGTCGGTCCTGTTTGCACGCCGACTATCGTGGCAGCATGGCGATGTTCCATCTTTGGAATGCTTTGGCCCGTTATGTTTTTGACAATGGCATCGAAGTCCTTTTCGGCGTTGCAAGTTTCCACGGCACTGACGCCAACCTGTTGGCGCAACCACTGTCACATCTCAATGATCGGCACCTGGCGCCAGTAGATCTGCGTGTCCGGGCACGCGCATATCAACCGATGACACTGGTGCCTGCCGACAAGATTGACCGTCGTCGCGCAGTGCTTGAGACACCGGCGCTGATCAAGGCCTATCTGAAGCTTGGTGGCTTTGTGGGTGACGGCGCCTTTGTCGATCACAGGTTCAACACGACTGATGTCTGTCTTGTTCTGGATACCGCCCGCATGAACGAAAAACAGAAGAACCTATATCTACGGGGCAACGACAGGTGAGTCAGACGTGGTATTCAGAAGGCGACATGCCTTTGGTGCATCCCAAAGGCTTGGCTTGGCTGCGCGTTGCCTGGAAAGGCGGTCTTATTGGATTGCTGACATTCGGAGGCCTTGCCGTGCTGCTGTTGGTGCGGTTGGTGGAACGGCCCGTATTTGGTCTGCGACGCCCCGTGACGCCCTATATTACGCAGGCTGTCTGTCGCGGGTTCTTTCACATTCTGGGCCTTCCCTTCGACCAAAAAGGCAGGCCTATGCAAGGGCAGGGGGCGGTCGTCGCCAACCACTCTTCCTGGCTGGATATTTTTGTTCTGAACGCACGCAAGAATATCTACTTTGTGTCCAAGTCCGAAGTTGCGGGTTGGCCAGGTATTGGCTGGCTGGCACGGGCTACAGGAACATTGTTCATCAACAGGACCTCGCGCGAGGCCAAGGCCCAGACCGAGGTTTTTGTGCACCGGCTGCATGCTGGTCACAAGTTGCTGTTCTTTCCCGAAGGCACTTCGACCGATGGGCAAAGTGTGATTGAGTTCAAGTCAACGCTCTTTGCCGCCTTTTTTGACGACGCGCTTCGGACCGATATGGAAATTCAGCCTGTGAGCGTGGTCTTTCACCCGCCAAAGGGCCAGGATCCACGGTTTTACTGCTGGTGGGGGGACATGGGATTTGGGGAACATCTGTTGCATGTTTTGGCCGCGCCACGGCATGGACGGGCCGAGGTGATTTATCACCCGCCGCTGCGGGTCGCGGCGTTTGAGAACCGCAAACTTCTGGCCCATCAGCTGCATGCTCAAATCACAGAAAGCCACGCCGCGGCCCGGCAGTGATTTAAGGGCTGCAACAGGATCGTCCGCGGACCATATCTCGGAGCCTATTCCGAAGAAGTCTGTCACCGGCGCCAGCTCGCGGATCAGGGTTTGATTGAGCGCGCCTTCGGCGACCACGGGCAACTCGATCATTTGTGACCACCATGCAAAGACATCGCGGTCAACGCTATTGCCATCACCTAGTACCGATGTGCCAACAGGTCCAAAGCTAATGTAATCGGCGTTGTTGGCTTAGTAGAAAATCATATTGGCAGCAAGGCCCAAAGACCGAGCGATGTAGTAAAATCTTATTCAGGTCAAACAATAGAAGTATTAAATACAGATGCAGAAGGAAGATTAGTATTAGCAGATGCTTTAACTTTTACAGAAAAAAAATTTAAACCCAAATTTATCGTAGATTTAGCCACTTTAACTGGCGCAATAATTGTTTGCTTAGGTTCAGAA
>JAKVCP010000017.1:0-42009 GCA_022448925.1 Paracoccaceae bacterium | reverse complement strand
CGGCATTCATGCCGTCGTGGCGAGAGGCACCGCAAAAGGCCCCAACAATGGCGTCAGAACCTAATTCCTGTCGCGCAAGACGTGTATTCCGGCCGTTGTCATGCAAATGGACGCCATCAAGTCCGTGTCGTTCGGCCAACATGACATGCGTGTCTATGACCATGGCCACATCGCGGGCATGAGCCACCTCGCGCAGGGCATCTGCGGCACGCCCGAGGCGGTCTTCGTCGTGACTTGCCAGTGACAATCGAAGGCAGGCGACCTCTACCGCGTCCAGGACCGCAGCAACGGTCTGAGGAAACCGACCGAGTTCAAATTCGGGCGGGGTGATCAGATAGATCTGCGGTTGCTCTGCTTCGGGCATTTGCGGGGCTCCTTCACGTCTGGCAGGGCTATAGCGCGAGCCGGTGTGCAGCGCCATCGGTTTGTCGCGGCTGATCTTGAGATCATGTCCATTTCCATCAGATTTTTGAAATCGGGTGAGTGCTTGCGCGGCGTTGGGCGGAGGTTCCCTGGAGCCGCGCGGGTCAGCCATGGTGTTGGCAACGGGGCAATTTGGGTCCAACGGCATTCCTATGGTGGGCCTTGGACCGCCGCTGGCGGGAGTATTTGAAGGAAAGATGAATGGGTGGGTTGCGATGATGGATCCAAGCGCTTAATGCTCCGCGACCGCAAAACATGAGAAAGCATATGCCCAGCGACACGCCACAGCCGTTCTTTGTACTTGTGCGTCCACAGATGGGCGAAAACATCGGAGCGGCGGCTCGGGCCATGTGGAACTTTGGTTTGGACCGGATGCGCCTTGTTGCGCCACGGGACGGATGGCCCAACCCGAGCGCGGTGGCAATGTCGAGCGGTGCAGGCCGATTGTTGGACGAGGCTGTGTTGGTCGAGACGACTGCAGAAGCCGTGAGCGAATGTACATTTGTCTTGGCGACGACGGCCCGTCAACGGGGATTGACCAAGCCGGTTCTGACGCCAGAGCGGGCGATGCAGGTTGCACGCGAAAAGATCGCGGCGGGCGAAAAGGTGGCGGTACTTTTTGGCCCAGAGCGGGCTGGCCTTGAGAACGACGATATTGCCTTGGCCAATGCCATCATCTCGGTCCCTGTGAATCCGGAGTTCGCCTCGTTGAATCTGGCGCAGTGCGTCTTGCTTACGGCCTATGAGTGGCGCCGGCAGACCGCAGAATCTGAAGCCGAGCGTGTCGAGTTGGCGGGTGGGGATTGGGCCACGCAACTCGAAGTGGAAAAACTGGCGGAGCACTATGAAACGCGTTTGGATGATGCGGGGTTCTTTTTTCCACCGGCCAAGGCCGCCAATATGCAGATGAATCTCCGGAATCTTTGGTCCCGGATGCCGTTGACGCGGGCCGACGTGCAGATCCTGCACGGGGTCCTTCGGCAAATGGTGCGATGGAAAGAAAAAACGGACTGACCTTTCGGCCAGTCCGCCAAGGACACAAGGGAGGGACGTTCGGCATTTCCCCGCCGTAGGGTCGTTAAATCAGTAGTGCTTGTAGTGTTTCTTGGCCTTGTAGCAGGCATGGTTCTGCAGGTACTTGGCCGAGACCCAGTAGTAGTCATGCTTGTAAGCCACCTTGGCCCAGCCTTTCTTGTAGGCAACCACGTGCAGTTTGGTGCAGCCGTGGAATTTGCCAACTGCGTGGTAGTAGGTAGACGGGCCTGTCCGGGCGTTCAGTTTGATGCCTTCCTGGACCCAATAGGTGGTGGCTGATGCAGCCGAAGCCGTCAGACCGGCAGTGGCAATGATGGCGGAAATAATCAGCTTTTTCATTTTTAGTCTCCTACAAATAGTCTGTGACGGTGTGTTCGGTGTGATCTTTTCAATTCGTGCTACCACTATGATGTTTTCCGGCTTTCCTCGTAAGTCAGGTATTCCTCATGGAGGATTTCCCTACCCCTGCGACATGGTGGATTGGGTGGTTGAAGCCGGGCCGCGGGCGCTCTAGGTTCAGCGCCGCATACGGAGGCAACCATGGCAGACCAACGCAAGCTGTTTGAAGAGGTGTCCGCAGGACAAGACCCGGCCAAGGTGCCGGTAGGAGGGCTGATTGACGCCGATCGGCGTGGGGCCCGTGGCGCCATTCGTCTGTGGCTTATGGCGCTGTTCGCGCTGGTGATGGTCATGATTTCGGTTGGCGGTCTGACGCGTTTGACCGACAGCGGATTGTCAATCACCGAGTGGAATGTCGTCTCGGGGGCGATGCCGCCGATGAACGAGGCTGACTGGCTTGTCGAATTCGACAAGTACAAGGAAATTCCAGAGTATCAGTTGCAGAACAAGGGCATGTCGCTTGCTGAATTCAAGGTGATCTACTGGTGGGAATGGGGCCACAGGCAACTGGGGCGGTTCATCGGTCTTGTCTGGGCTGTTGGTTTCTTTGGCTTTCTGTTGGCCAAGCGCATTCCTGTTGGATGGGTGCCGCGGCTTTTGGGGCTTGGTGTTTTGGGGGGTCTTCAGGGTGCCGTCGGATGGTGGATGGTCGCCTCGGGTCTGGGCGGTCAGATGCTGGATGTGGCGAGCTATCGGTTGGCCACGCATCTTGGGCTGGCCTTTATTATCCTGGGGTTCATCTCGTGGTTTGTATTCCTGCTTGGTCGCGAAGAACGAGACCTGATGCAGGCGCGCCGCAATCGAGAAGATCGCCTTTTCCGGGTTAGTACGGGTCTTTTGCACTTTGCGTTCCTGCAAATTCTGCTGGGGGCATTGGTCGCGGGCATTGATGCGGGTCGCAACTATACAGACTGGCCATTGATGGCGGGCGGATTCTTGCCCCCATATCCGTTCGACATTCAGCCCATCTGGCGGAATTTCTTTGAGAACGATGGTCTTGTGCAGTTCATCCACAGAATGTCCGGCTACCTGCTGTTTGTCTTTGGGGTCATTGTCTGGCGCCGCAGCCAGATGTCGGGGAATGCCGATACGCGGTTCCGGTTCAACTGTGTCTTTGCGATGTTGATCCTGCAAATGATGATCGGTATCGGCACGGTGATCTATGGCGCTGTCTGGCACATTGCGATTATCCATTTGATCGGGGCTGTGATCCTCTGGGTCTTGATCCTACGGGCGCGCTTTGCCGCGCTCTATCCTGTATTCCAATCCGTCCGTGGAGCGTAACATGTCAGCATTTGACGCATTGATGTCCTTTCAAAGACAGACCGAAGCCTTGAGCCAGGTCGCAGGGCGTTTGAGCTGGGATCAAGAAACTGTAATGCCAGAGGGGTCGTCGACCCAACGGAGCGAAGAGACAGCCGCTCTGGAAAGCGTCTTGCACGAACGGCGCACAGGCCCCCAAATGGCAGAGTGGTTGGCCGCAATTGATGACGCAACATTGGATCAGATCGGGCAGGCGCAAATGCGCCATATCCGGCGGACCTACACCAGGACCAGCCGCATTCCAGGAGATCTGGCCGCAGAACTTGCACGTGTGACCAGCCTTGCACAGGGGATCTGGGCCAAGGCCCGCGCAGAGAATGATTTCTCTGCTTTTGCTCCGACATTGGAAGAGGTGATCCGTCTGCGCCGTGAAGAAGGGGCGGCTTTGGCGGATGGCGGCGATGTCTATGATGCCCTGCTGCAAGAGTATGAACCCGACGCGACGGCCGCCGAGCTTGAAACCATGTTCGGTGCGTTGCGACCGGGATTGGTCGATTTGCGTGACAAGATCCTGAATCAACCCGATCCGGGCGGGCTTGACTTTGACTTTTCCGAAGACAAGCAAATGCAACTGGCCCAAAAGCTGGCAGGCGTATTTGGATATGATTTTGATCGTGGACGCATAGACAAGGCCGTGCATCCCTTCAGTTCAGGCAGCGGCAATGATGTTCGTATCACCACGCGCACGTCGCCAAGAGAACCATTCAACTGCGTCTATTCGACCATCCACGAAATTGGCCACGCCACATATGAGCAGTCGATCGACCAAGCCTATCTGCTCACTCCGCTTGGACTTGGCGCCTCTATGGGAGTTCACGAAAGCCAAAGCCGCATCTACGAAAACCAGTTGGGGCGCTCTGAAGCCTTTACAGGCTGGCTGTTCGGGCAGATGCGCGATCTTTTCGGGGATTTTGGGATCTCCGATGAACATCAGTTCTACAAGGTGGTCAATCGCATTGGCAAAGGCTTTATCCGGACCGAAGCCGACGAGATCCAATACAACCTGCATGTCATGTTGCGCTTTGATCTGGAGCGCGCGTTGATTGCAGGCGACTTGGCGATTGCCGACCTGGAGCAAGCCTGGAACGAGCGTTTCGAGGCAGACTTCGGGTTTGCCGTCGAACGCGCCTCTGATGGCGTGCTTCAGGATGTGCATTGGTCTTTGGGGCTGTTTGGCTACTTTCCGACCTATTCGATTGGCAACGTTTACGCTGGTTGCCTGTTTGATGCGCTGAAGTCGGACATTCCCAATCTTAACGACCAGTTGGCCGAAGGAGACCTGTCATCAGCTCTGGCTTGGCTGAAACAGCGACTTCAGCAACATGGCAGGTTGATGAAACCGCGTGATCTGATCACACAGGCCTGTGGCACAACACCAAGTGAGGCCCCGCTGCTGGCATATCTCACCGACAAATATGCCGGCATTTACGGTTTCTGAGCCTTGATCAAATAATAACCCCCGGAAGCTTGGACTTCCGGGGGGGTATGCACCCTAGATACTGCAAATCCCCAACAGCAGATGCTCTGAGGCACACACAAGGGTAACAACGTGAGTGGCGGCTTTTTATTTGCGTCACCCAAGGGGGGGGTGCAGGCGAGCAAATTTGAACCACGCTCATTCCTACCAAATCCCGGCATAGCGTCTCAACAAAGCGTCGGTATCTATTGCCTATCCTAAAGAGTAGGTTGAAAAGCGCATTGTGTCCTATAGCCGAAAGGCGCACACTTGTTGAACAGAATATTGGGGTCTGCATTGCATTCAAAATCGGCAAGGCATTAAGAAGCGGCACAGGTCGCGCATGGCGTTTCCCTCGAATACAGGCTTGGCGCGCGGCGGCCGCTCTGGTGCGCGTAGACAGACTTCGACTTTCGCAAGCCCGAATAGAAACGATGAATGGTCTGTCACAGCCAGTGACTGACATGGTTTGGACGATCATTTTTCCGGTCTCAGGATTTTGATCGATCAAAACACGCGTCGGTGTAGAAATCTTTGTCCCCGAGCAAGGCTTCACCGTGTGTTTGCCAAGAAGCGCGCAGCGCCCCCGTGAAAGGGGGCGCTTCGAGAGCCTGGGCCTAGTCTGCGTCGCTGGTGTCCTCGTCAGCTTGCTCTGCAATCCACGCGACGCTGACCACCTCTTCGCCCTTGCCAGTCGTAAAGACCTTGACCCCGCCCGCACCGCGCGACCGGAAGCTTATGCCTTCGACCGGAACACGGATGGACTGCCCGCGCGATGTGGCAAGCATGATCTGATCATCCATTTCAACAGGGAAGGACGCAACCAAAGGCCCGCCACGCATGGCCTTGTCAATGGCCTGTACGCCCTGGCCACCGCGCCCACGCACAGGGTAGTCGTGGCTGGAACTCAACTTGCCCAGGCCAGCAGCCGTGATCGTCAAGATCAGGTTTTCGGCTGCCGACATTTCCGCATAGCGGTCTTGGCTGATCGTTGCGTTCGCGCTTGAGGCTTCGTCGTCTGCCGGTGCTTCGGCATCATCTGCCAGCCCCGCAACGGCCCTTCGCATTTTAAGATAGGCCGCACGCTCATCCGCTGTCGCCTCGAAGTGTCTGATAACTGACATCGAAACAACCCGATCACCATCGGCCAATCGAACGCCGCGCACGCCCGTGGAATCCCGCCCCTTGAAGACCCGGACATCGGTTGTTGAAAAGCGGATCGCCCGTCCCGAACTGGTGACCAACATGACATCATCGTCTTCTGACGCGATCCGTGCATTTACCAATTCGGTGCCGTCGGGCAATTTCATTGCGATTTTGCCGTTGGACTTTACATTCGTGAAATCGCTAAGCGCATTGCGCCGTACATCACCCGCGCTTGTTGCAAAGACGATCTGCAAATCGGCCCAATCGCTTTCATCCCGATCGACAGGCATGATGGCAGCAATAGAGACCCCGCCCGGGATCGGGAGGATATTGACGATGGCCTTGCCTTTGGCTGTGCGCCCGCCCAGCGGCAGACGCCAGGTCTTTAGCTTGTAGGCCATGCCATCTGTGGTGAAGAACAGCAATTGCGTGTGCGTGTTGGCCACGAACAGCGTGGTGACCACATCGTCATCCTTGGTCGACATCCCGCTAAGGCCTTTTCCACCGCGCCGTTGCGCCCGGAAATCCGCCAGGCGCGTGCGTTTGATGTAGCCAGATTGGGTGACAGTCACGACCATCTCTTCGCGCTCGATCAGGTCTTCGTCTTCCATGTCGCCCGACCAATCCAGGATCTCGGTCCTGCGCGGTACGGCAAACTGGTCTTTTACGGCGCGCAGTTCATCTGAAATGATCCCCATGATGCGATCGCGCGACCCCAAGATCTCGAGGTATTCCTTGATCTTGGCGGCAAGTTCTTCAAGCTCGTCCGTGACCTCCTTCACCCCGATCTGCGTGAGACGCTGCAACCGCAATTCAAGAATGGCCCGTGCCTGTGTTTCGCTCAGGTAATAGGTGCCGTCTTCGTTTATCTTGTGCGTGGGATCATCGATCAGGCGGATATAGGCTGCGATGTCGTGGGCCGGCCATCGGCGCTCCATCAGTTTTTGGCGGGCCTGTGCCGCGTCGGCCGATGCCCGGATCGTCGCGACCACTTCGTCCACGTTCGATACGGCCACCGCCAGCCCACACAGAATGTGACTGCGTTCCCGTGCCTTGCGCAAAAGATGGGCCGTTCGACGTGCCACGACATCTTCGCGGAAATCGACAAAGGCCGATAGGAACGTCCTCAGGGTCAACTGCTCTGGGCGTCCGCCATTGAGTGCCAGCATGTTGCAGCCGAATGAGGTCTGCATCGGGGTGAATCGGAACAGTTGGTTGAGCACCACTTCAGCTGTCGCGTCGCGTTTGAGTTCGACGACAACGCGCACGCCGTTACGGTCACTTTCGTCCTGGACATGGGCGATGCCCTCGATCCGCTTTTCGCGCGCGGACTCAGCTATTTTTTCGATCATCGACGCTTTGTTAACCTGGTACGGAATCTCGTCGATCACGATCGCGTATCGATCCTTTCGGATTTCTTCGACCCGGGTTTTCGCACGGATGATGACAGAACCGCGCCCTTCGGTGTAGGCCTTGCGCGCACCGGACCGGCCAAGAACATATCCTCCAGTCGGGAAGTCAGGCGCTGGAATGTACTCGATCAGTTGCTCTGAGGTCAGGTCGGGATCTTCGACAAGCGCAAGTGTGGCGTCTATGACCTCGCCCAGGTTGTGGGGCGGTATGCGCGTCGCCATGCCGACGGCGATTCCTTCGGAGCCATTTACCAGGATATTCGGATAGCGCGCAGGCAGCACCGTTGGCTCGCGCTCTTTCCCATCGTAGTTGTCCTGGAAATCGACCGTGTCCTTGTCGATGTCATCCAGCAGTGCCCGTGCCACCTTTTGAAGGCGCGACTCCGTGTAGCGCATTGCCGCCGGACTATCGCCGTCCATCGACCCAAAGTTGCCCTGGCCCTCGATCAGCGGCACCGACATCGAAAAGTCCTGTGCCATCCGAACAAGGGCATCGTAAATCGCCGAGTCGCCATGTGGGTGATAGTTCGCCATCACCTCACCCACGGGTTTTGCCGATTTCCGGTAGGATTTGTCGTGTGTGTATCCTTGGTCATCCATGTGGAACAGAATGCGCCGGTGCACGGGTTTTAGTCCGTCCCGCAGATCTGGAATGGCCCTCGAAACGATCACGCTCATGGCGTAGTCAAGATAACTTGCTTTCATCTCGTCGGTGATTGCGATGGCAGGCCCACCATAAACCGAGCGCTCTGAAGGTTTTTCTTCTTCGTTTTCAGGGGTTTCTGGCGTGTCGTTCACGTAGATGCCCGTCCGTTGTTATTCTATATTTTGTTGGCCTTCAGTATATCAGAGACAGGATATGGGGCGCAATGGCTGGCAGGTAAGGGAAGGGGTGTCGCCCCCTACATTTTTCTAAGACACTGGTTTCATTGAAAAGTTAGTTCTGTCATGCTGCGCCTGGTCCGTGCGGCATCACAGGGCCACGCGCACGTCAGCGTTGGCAGCCTGGATGGGTCTTCTTGCGACCGCGCAAAAAGCACCTGGACCTGAAAACGCAATGCGCCATGGCGCGTCACCGGCCCGTTCCAAATCTGCTTGTGCGGCAAAAGCCAAGGCAACTGCACCTATGGCTGAATGGCCACGTCATGTGTGGGGATGTGTCTTGGGCCGCACAAACGGGCCGGTGTCATGTGGGGCACAGCCCCACATGTCGGGACGTCAATCACGGAATGATCCGCGTGTATTTTACGCCTTCAAGGTTGGCCCCCACGCGCAGACCTGCCTGCCCGAAGAGCACCGCGATGATCGGTGCCAGCGACGTTGTCGTTTCGGCGTTCAAAGTCTCGCCACCCTCTGGAATGGCGTAAAGGATATTTGCACCAGCCGCAAAGCCCGGCGACCGACGGAAATTGCTGAGCGACTCGTCAGTCATGAAAAATAGCACATGGGCGTGCTGCGAGGCTCCAATTTGCAAGCCAGTGCTGGCCTTTGTCATCGAGTAGTAATCAACCGTAGCACCACCAATGCGCAGCGCGCCGCGGCCAAATCCTCCGCCCAATCCGAGTGAGGCCTCTGTGACCACAGGCATCACCAGAACCCCAGCAGCCTTGGTGTCAAGACCTTGGGTTGCTGGGAACTGGCGGAACATCTGTGCCAGTGTCGCATCAACGCGAGCGTCGATTTTCTGAGGCCCGGGGCTGCCGATGCCATTTCCGGTGCAGGCCGCCACAAGCGGAACTGCGCCAAGTGCAAGAGAAAAATTGCGTCGTGATAGCTGGGTCATTGTCTGCTCGTCCGATTGTTTGCCGATGTTCTGTGCCCGGAGTTTTCCGCCGGTTGCGACTGTTATACGCCGGCACGCATCGCCTGTCACCTTGCCAAAGTAACCATGTGCGATCAGCCGCCCATGAGTTTCGCAGCGGCTGGCGCGAAATAGGTGAGAATGCCATCACAGCCGGCCCGCTTGAACGCCATCAGGCTTTCCAGGATCACCTTGTCCCCGTCAAGCCAGCCATTCTGACTGGCAGCCTGAAGCATCGCATATTCACCCGACACCTGATAGGCAAAGGTCGGGGCGGCAAAGGTCTCTTTTGCGCGGCGGCAAATATCGAGATAAGGCATGCCCGGCTTGACCATGATCATGTCGGCACCCTCTTGCAGATCTCGTTCGATCAATCGCAGCGCTTCATCGGTATTGGCTGGGTTCATCTGATACGTGGACTTGTCGCCCTTCAATGCACCGCTTGCCCCAACGGCGTCGCGGAAGGGGCCATAAAATCCGCTCGCATATTTGGCCGCATAACTTAACAGCAAAACATCCGAATGGCCTGCACTTTCAAGCGCGGATCGCAGCGCGCCAATGCGTCCATCCATCATGTCTGATGGACCGATGATATCCACGCCTGCCTCCGCTTGGCTAAGCGCTTGCTTCACCAGCGCCTCGACGGTGCGATCGTTTACAATCACGCCATCTTCGACAAATCCGTCGTGTCCGTTGATGTTGTAAGGGTCAAGCGCCACATCTGTCATGACGGCAATGTCAGGTGCCGCGGCCTTGATCGCCCGGGTGGCGCGGTTCGACAGGTTGTCGGGGTTCCATGCCTCGGCGCAGTCTTCGGTTTTTTTGGAGGGATCCGTGTACGGAAAGAGACAAATCGCAGGGATGCCAAGCGCCTGCGCGTCACGGGCGGCCTGTCCGATCAAATCGACACTGCGTCGCACAACCCCCGGCATAGAGGGAATTGGCTCTTCAATGCCCTCTCCGTCGCGGACGAAAACCGGCCATATGAAGTCGGCAGGCGTAAGAGCGGTTTCCTGAACCATCGCACGAATGGACGGAGTGCGGCGCAAACGGCGCAGGCGTGTTGCGGGAAAGGCGGCAACTGTAGGTTTCATGGGCTAGGTCCTTGCTATCGCCTGCATTGGGTGGCATGGAATGCCGATCTTCTCAAGAGGGTGCCTTAGCACCCCGCAACTCTCTGCGCGGCGCCACACGGTCGCAGCGCGACTTCTAAGCAAAGGGCAGCCCCTTGGATTGGCATCTCGCTGTTTTCGAAGTTATTGATATGCGGTCATTTTCCAACCTTTGGTTCTGGATTGCCCTGGCTGTGATGTGGTCCACCACGAGTCATTGGGTTTTGGGGGTGCCATTCGACATGGTGGCCCGCGCAAAGCGCCATGGCGGTCAGGCGGCGGTCGATTTGGAGGATCTGGCAAGGATCAACGCAAACCGGATTCTGTTCATTGCACATGAAGCAGGGCTGTGGATCCTGGCTTTGGCCTGCTTTCTCTTAACCGGGCTTATGGTGTTGGGATTCTTCTATGATGTCGAATTTGCCCAAGCGGTCTTTCTTCTGGCTTTTCCAATGTCGCTGATCGCATTGATGAGCGTGCGAACAGCGTTGCGCATCCGCAACGATGCCAACGCCGGAGAAGCTCTCTGGCGCCGCCTGGCGATCCATCGCGTTCTCACTCAGTTGATGGGCATGATCTCAATTTTCGTAACTGCCCTTTGGGGCATGTACCAAAACCTTTCCATTGGCGCCTTGGGTGGTTGACCCACTTGGCGCAAAGGCCAAATAGAGCAGTGCATGACACAGACACGCCACATCACCATGGGCGGCGCGCCCGAGGGGTTTGACGCCCGTTTAATCCTGAAAGAGCTCGCCACCCGGAATGGCCCTGTCCTTCACGTGGCGCGTGATGACAAGCGAATGGCACAGATGCAGGATGCGCTGCGGTTCTGGGCGCCAGACATGCCGGTTGTGCGCTTTCCCGGCTGGGATTGCCTGCCCTATGACCGTGTCTCTCCCAATCCCGATATTGCAGCCGCCCGAATGGCGACGCTTGCCGGGCTGGTGCATGGGATGCCGGGACAGTTTGTTCTTCTGACAACGCTGAACGCGGCCAGCCAAAGAGTGCCTGCACGGGCGGTTCTTCGGGACGCCGCATTCACAGCGCGCGTCGATGAAAGAATAGACGAGGCTGCGCTGAGGGCGTTCTTGGTGCGTATGGGCTTTACTCAGGCACCAACAGTGCTGGAACCCGGTGACTATGCCGTACGAGGCGGGATCATCGATATCTACCCGCCTGGCGATGGCGGGCCGGTGCGGCTGGATCTGTTCGGTGACATTCTGGACGGCGCCCGGCGCTTTGATCCGGCGACCCAGCGAACGACCGAAACGCTGGAGCTTGTGGAACTTGCCCCTGTCTCTGAGGTGATCCTCGATGAAGCGGCAACCACACGTTTTCGTCAGAACTATCGTATCGAGTTCGGCGCCGCCGGAACGGATGACCCGCTGTATGAGGCCGTGAGCGCCGGTCGAAAGCATCAGGGCATTGAACATTGGTTGCCGTTCTTCCATGAGCGTCTCGAGACGGTGTTTGACTATCTGCCAGATGCCACGGTGACCCTGGACGATCAGGCGACGCCCGCCCGCCTGGCACGCTGGGATACGATTGTCGATCAATACGAAAATCGCAAGCATGCACTGGAACAGAAGAACCGGATGGACACGGTCTACAAACCGACACCACCGGGATTGCTTTATTTGGACGATGCAGCCTGGACAGATGCCATTCAGGACCGGCGCGTTCTGCAACTGCATCCGCTGCCACAGGCAACAGGTCCAGGTGTTGTGGATGCCGGTGGACGTATCGGGCGCAACTTTTCGCCGGAACGACAGCAGGAAAATGTAAGTCTTTTCAGTGCATTGGCTTCTCATATCAAAGCGCGGCTCGAACGAGGCCCGGTTGTGGTCGCCAGCTACTCAGAAGGCGCACGCGACCGTTTGACCGGATTGATCGAAGATGAAGGCCTGGCAGAAGCCATTCCCGTTTCAAACGGGACGAGGCTTGGCAAACAGGGTCTGCATCTGGCGTTGTGGCCCTTGGAACACGGCTTTGAAACCGATGATATGACGGTGATCTCAGAGCAGGACGTGCTGGGAGACCGCCTGATCCGGTCTCCGCGCAAGCGACGCAAGGCCGAAAATTTCCTGACCGAAACGCAATCGCTGAACCCCGGCGATCTGGTTGTGCATGTTGATCACGGAATAGGACGCTATCAAGGCTTGGATGTGATCACTGCGGCCGGTGCTGCGCATGAGTGTTTGCTGCTGGAATACGCCGAGGGCGCCCGTCTTTTCCTGCCGGTTGAAAACATCGAGTTGCTGTCCAAATACGGTCACGAAGAAGGACTGCTGGACAAACTTGGTGGGGGCGCCTGGCAGGCCAAAAAGGCAAAACTGAAAGAACGCATTCGCGAAATGGCGGACCGGCTGATCCGTATCGCGGCAGAGCGTGCACTGCGCAGGGCCCCGGTGATGGATCCGCCGCCGGGCGCCTGGGAAACTTTTGCCGCGCGTTTTCCGTATCAGGAAACTGACGATCAGCTGCGCGCCATTAATGACGTGATGGATGACATGCATTCGGGTCAGCCCATGGATCGTCTGGTCTGTGGCGATGTGGGCTTTGGCAAGACCGAGGTTGCGATGCGCGCGGCCTTTGTGGCCGCCATGTCCGGAGTGCAGGTCGCGGTGGTCGCTCCGACCACGCTTTTGGCGCGGCAGCACTTCAAGAGCTTTGCAGAACGGTTCCGCGGATTTCCACTGGAAGTCAGGCCCTTGTCTCGGTTTGTTGGTGCGAAGGAAGCAGACAAGACCCGCGAGGGTCTTGGCCGGGGCACCGTGGATATCGTGGTTGGAACGCATGCCTTGCTGGCCAAGAGGATCCGGTTTCAAAACCTCGGTCTGCTTATCATCGACGAAGAGCAGCACTTTGGTGTGGCGCACAAAGAGCGGTTAAAGCAATTGCGCACGGACATTCATGTGCTGACGTTGACCGCGACGCCGATCCCGCGCACGTTGCAACTTAGCCTGACGGGCGTCCGGGACCTGTCAATCATCGGCACGCCACCTGTCGACCGATTGGCCATTCGGACCTATGTCAGCGAATTTGATGCCGTGACCATCCGCGAGGCGCTCTTGCGTGAGCATTACCGCGGCGGGCAAAGTTTTTACGTGGTGCCGCGCATCTCGGACTTGGCTGAAATAGAGACGTTTCTGAAGGAACAATTGCCCGAGTTGTCCTATGTGGTGGCACATGGACAGATGGCGGCCGGTGATCTTGATCAGCGTATGAACGCGTTTTACGACGGTAAATACGATGTGCTGTTGGCTACGACCATTGTGGAAAGTGGCCTTGATATTCCGACCGCCAATACGATGGTCGTACACCGTGCTGACATGTTTGGCCTGTCTCAGCTTTACCAGATCCGGGGGCGGGTTGGCCGTTCAAAGACCCGGGCCTACGCGTTTCTGACCACTAAACCGCGCGCCAAACTGACCCAGACCGCGGAAAAGCGACTGCGCGTGCTGGGCAGTCTTGATACTCTGGGGGCGGGGTTTTCACTCGCCAGCCAGGATCTGGACATTCGCGGTGCAGGCAATCTGCTGGGCGAAGAACAATCCGGTCAAATGCGCGATGTGGGCTATGAACTTTATCAGCAGATGCTGGAGGAGGCGATCGCCAAGATACGATCCGGCGAAGTCGAAGGTCTGAGCAATGCGGATGATCAATGGGCGCCACAGATCAATCTAGGCGTGCCTGTGCTGATCCCCGAAGACTATGTGCCTGACCTTGATGTGCGCCTTGGTCTTTACCGCCGGCTGTCTTCTTTGACCACAAAAGTGGAACTCGAAGGCTTTGCAGCAGAACTCATTGATAGGTTTGGGAAATTACCGCGTGAGGTGAACACCTTGCTGCTTGTGGTCCGGATCAAGGCGATGTGCAAGAAAGCGGGCATTGCCAAGCTGGACGGCGGTCCGAAGGGCGCGACCATTCAGTTCCACAACGACAAGTTTGCATCGCCGGAAGGGCTGGTTGCCTTTATCAAGGCGCAAGACGGACTTGCCAAGGTCAAGGACAACAAGATCGTCGTTCGGCGTGACTGGAAGCGCGACAAGGACAAGATCCAAGGCGCGTTTGCCATTGCACGTGACCTTGCCGAAAAAGTGGTGCAACAACGCAAGGCCGCCCGCGCCAAATGACCCTAGCGTGTTTGGCCGTGTGCATCGGCCGAACTGACCCAAGGGCGCGAAAGTGGCCACACGTCAGACCACTCACAGACCGAGCGAAAGCGGCGGTCATTCGCTGCGCGCCGAATGTACTGGTCGCGCGCTGACGGAACGGCCGTTCGTTCAATTTGTGGCAATGGCCACTTACTGATTTTGGAACTAGTCAGATATGTTCGATCGGGACACCGTAAGACCCAAGGCGCGCAGTGTTTTCATGCAAGAACCTGGAAACCGACTCTGCCTTATTGAGAGGCAGGCTGTCCTCATATTCATGTGGAAACCTACTCTTTTGGAATACCCCTTAAAGACATGTTAGCTCCTCACGGAGAGCCTCCATCACAGTGGCCAGTTCAGATCGGCAAGACAGGTTGAGCGCAAACGTTCAGTCCCGTGCTGAGAGGGGAAGATCCTCAGAATATGACGATACCGGCAAAGGCGTCAGGGCCTGCGCCCCATGGCGCGCGTCACCTGCCTGACGTGACGGCCTGACGTGACGGCCTGACGACCAGAGCGGCAATGAAAGACTGGTTTGGCAAGCAAGGTGATTCCGCGGAATTCTGGAAAGACGTGTTCCGGACGGAATAATCGCACCCGATTTTCCGATCACTCAGCGCAGTGAAACCAGACCGGGGCCAGGCAAAACAGACAAAAGCCCGGCCCCAAGTTTGGCCGGCTCAGGCCCTCCGGCGACGCCCACCACCCCGACGGCCGCCACGGCCTGTCTCTTCGCCCGGCTTGGCGGGGGGTTTGTTAAAGTTGATCCAGTCGGCGCCATGCGCATCATTGTTGGTGAGAAGGTTGGCGGCGCGAATGGCCTCCATCTCCTTGCCCGCGCGGGGCTGTGTCGAGCCCATGCCAAACAGCGTGACAAAGGTTTCATCGTCCAGACCGTCGGGCAAAACAATTCCGGCAGCGGTGACTTCGGCTTTTTTCTCAGCGATTTTCTTTTGGCTCACCGGAAGTGCAACGGGATTCATGATCGCGCTGGTCATGCCTGCGCCCATGGCCATCGGCAGGAAGGCATTGTTGATGCCGTGCCGGTTCGGCAGCCCGAACGAGATGTTGGAGGCCCCGCATGTGGTGTTTACGCCCAGCTCCTCGCGCAATTTGCGCACCAGCGTAAAGACCTGGTTGCCTGCGGTTGCCATGGCTCCGATTGGCATGACCAACGGGTCCACGACGATGTCGTGCGCCGGGATGCCAAAATCCGCGGCACGTTCCACGATCTTCTTCGCGACCGCAAAGCGTACGTCGGGATCTTCGGAAATCCCTGTATCGTCATTTGAAATGGCCACGACAGGGACATTGTATTTTTTGACCAGGGGAAGAACGAACTCTAGCCGGTCTTCTTCACCGGTGACTGAATTCAGCAGGGGGCGGCCTTCGGCGGCCTTTAGCCCAGCTTCCAGGGCTTCGGGAACCGAGCTGTCAATGCACAGCGGCACGTCCACCAAACCCTGAACCAGCTCGATGATTGCGGTCATCAAGGGGGGTTCCGTTTCGTTCGGGTTGGGGTTGGAATTGTAGACAACACCCGCATTAATATCGAGAACCGTTGCCCCGGCCATAACCTGTGCGATGGCGTCTTTCTCAACGGTAGAGAAATCCCCTGCCTCCAGCTCGGCTGCGAGTTTCTTGCGCCCCGTGGGGTTGATGCGTTCACCAATAACGCAAAAGGGTTCGTCAAACCCCAGAACTGCGGTTTTTGTTTTTGATTCAACGATTGTACGGGTCATGCCGCGGATCCTGTGCGTTGGGCCAACACCTGTGAGAGCGCTGGATCTGTGAAGTCTTTGAGAGTGATATGCGCTCCGTTGGCGCGGAGGGTTTCGTCGTCAAGGCTGGAACGGATGCCAACGACAACGGCCCCCGAAGCGCGTCCCGCGCGTAGGCCGGACGGGCTGTCTTCGAAGATCACGCACTGCGATGGCGTGACGCCAAGCTGGTCCATCGCCAGCCTGTAGGGCAGTGGATCGGGCTTGCCGCGTTCACATTCTTCGCCGATGATCAGCACCTCGAAGTGATCGCGCAGGCCGATCGCAGTCAGCATGGCTTCGGCGTTCGGGCGCATGGCATTGGTGACAACTGCCAACTTCCACCCCTTTGCCTGTGCCTCATCCAAAAGTTCCGGCAAGCCTGGCATGGCCGGGTAGGGGCGGGGCAGGCGATTGCGGAATTCCGCTTCCTTGGCCTCGGAAAGCGCCTGCGGGTCCGGCTCATCGGGCAGAAACTCGGCAAATATGTCTACGTTCAGACGCCCGTGGATATGCGCCATATATACGTCTTCGTCTATCTGCCAGCCGCGGTCTGCCATCATGTCGGAAAAGACCGCGACGTGGATTGGGTCGCTCATCAGCATCGTCCCGTCGAGGTCAAAAAGGAGCGCGGTCTCTTCCATCGTTCAGCCGTGCGCCGGACGCGTCGACGCGCCACCGTTCCGGATGGCCCAGTTGGCATTGGTCTTGATGCCGCCGAGTGGAAAGAAATGGACCGCCTCAATGTTAAATTCGGGGTGGGCGGCCTTGTGGGCGGCTAGCTTCGTCAGAACCTCTGTGGGTTCATAGGGCAGCAACAATTTCGACACGTCCATTGCGCGTTTTTGCAAGACCTTGAGCGAGGGGCCAACACCGCATGCAATCGCAAACTTGATCAAGGTCTGAAGCTTTGCCGGACCGGCGATGCCGATGTGAACTGGAATGGTGATCCCGGCCTCACGCAGACTGTCAGCCCATGCGATGATTGGGTCTGCATCGAACGCAAATTGCGTGGCCAGCGCCATCTGCGCGTCGCTGGTTTCTGAAAACCTCTGTTTCCACTGCAACGCCTCATCGACCAGTTTTGTCGATCCGTCAGGATCGATGTCCCGGTTGCCTTCGGGATGCCCCGCCACATGCAGCCGGGTGAAACCGGCCTTGCCAAAGAGGTCCGTTTCCAACAACTGCATCGAGCTGTGGAAATCGCCATGCGGCTTGGACACGCCGCCGGCCAAAAGCAGCGCCTGTGTCACGCCCGCTTCGCCCTGATACATGGCAATCCAGTTTTGCAGTGTTGCTGCATCCTTGATGATCCGTGCCGGAAAATGCGGCATGACCGGATAGCCGTCCTCCGCCAGTCGCCGGGCTGTGCGGACCATATCCTCGATCGGAGTGCCTTCGATATGGGCGATATAAACGCGTGTCCCCTTGGGCAGCAGGTCGGGAAACGCATCGATCTTTTCGGCAGTGCGCGGCATCACCTCGATCGAATACCCGTGCAGAAAGGCCTCTAACTCGGCATTGTGCTCGGCATTGTGCGGCGTGTCGGTGCCTGCGGCATCGCGCTTGCGGAAATTCAACAAAGCCATGATGGCCTCCTTCACTGTCGCGGGGCTCACGCCCAACCTTCATTCGCGATCAGGGATTTGATTTTTTCCTGATCATATTCTGCATCCAAGCGGGCCGCTTCGGCCTTGGCGACGTCTGAAGGATCTCCATCGACCGGGTAGGGCGCCGCCTTGCGCCATTCGGCAAGGTAGGCATCGGTGTCAGAGGCGCCGATTTTCATGGCGGCACGGTCGATCGCCTGTTCAAACCGTTCCGGCAAAGGCATCTTTGCACCGCGGCGCCCCTTGCCCACGATAACCTGGGCAGGGATGTCTCGCCAGAATACGATTGTTACGTCAGGCATGGATGATTCCCCTTCATCAGTGGCGTTTTGGTACCGCAAGTACAGCGCGTTTCGGCGTCGATTTTCGACAGTTGGTCACCTGTCCGCGACCTGCACAATCTAGCCGTGTCGTCACGGGGATGCCACAGCGGGGTGTCGTCGTTCTGTTCAGCAAAACGATTAGATTGTCTCATGTTAGGCCAATGTGATGCGCTGTTGATGCTTGCGGGTTACGAGACTCCTGCTTATCTTACCCCCAAGTTCATATTCGAAAGGCGCAAAAGATGGCGCCAAAGCGTCCCAAAGGTGCGGGCGCATTCCCGAAACCGGTCGATAGCCCCGCGCCAAAACGGCCAGATCCCAACGCGCTTTATGCAGCCTTGGATTTGGGTACAAACAGTTGCCGCATGCTGATTGCCCAGCCCAAGGGCAGTCAGTTTCATGTCGTAGACAGCTTTTCAAAGTCGGTCCAGCTGGGATCAGGCCTTGAGTTGTCGGGAAGGCTGAGTCGCGCCTCGATGGGGCGCACGGTTCGGGCCATGCGTGTGTGTCAGCAAAAATTGCGTAAACACAATGTGTCGCGCATGCGGCTGGTCGCGACAGAGGCATGCCGCAGGGCGCGCAACGCCCGCGATTTCGTCCGCCAGGTGCGCCGTGAAACCGGCCTGCAGCTTGAGATAATCCAGCCTGAGGAAGAGGCCCGTCTGGCCGTCATATCATGCGCGCCATTGGTCAGCACCAAGACAGAACAGCTTTTGGTGGTTGATATCGGGGGCGGATCCACCGAGCTGGTCTGGATTGATCTGAGCTCGGTGCCACACCGCGAACGCCCGCGCGCAATCATGCGGTTGCATGCAGGATTTCACACCTCGGACAGTCCGTTTCCAGCCGCCAAGGTGGTGGACTGGATCTCGGTGCCGCTTGGGGTGGCCACCTTGCGTGACCAGTTCACCGATGTCGATGACGACGCGGCGCGCTATGCATTGATGAGCTGGTTCTTCGAAGAAAACCTGGCCGAATTTGCGCCCTACAAGGATCAGCAGGCGCGCGACGGATTTCAAATCGTGGGGACAAGTGGCACGGTCACCACGGTTGCGGCCAGTCATTTGGGACTGAAACGCTATGATCGCACCAAGGTGGACGGCCTGCGCATGAGCAGCGACCAGATCGAAGCAGTCATCCAACGCTACCTTGATCTGGGACCCGTGGGGCGGCGTAGGGATCCGCGGATCGGGCAGGACCGTCAGGAGTTGATCATGTCGGGTGCTGCGATCCTGCAGGCCTTGTTGCGATGCTGGCCCACGGATCGCCTGTCTGTGGCGGACCGCGGACTGCGGGAGGGGCTGCTTTATGCGCAAATGACCAAGGACGGCGTATTGGAAGACGGATTGTTGTAGGCGTCGCAATCGGCTAACCGGTGGGTCTGGCGCAGTGGCGTGGCGTCTGTAGGGCAGAAAGACATGGCAAAGACATGGCGAAGAAAACCAGAAGCAAAAATGCCTCGGGCCGCGGGCAACGCGACCTGAAGGTCAAGGTCAAGACGGCGCGCGGGCGCAAGCTGAGCTCAACGCTCTGGCTGCAACGGCAGTTGAATGACCCCTATGTAAAACGTGCTCAGGCCGAGGGGTATCGCGGCCGCGCGGCCTTCAAGATCCTGGAACTTGATGACAAGTTCCGCTTTCTTGTTCCGGGCGCACGCGTGGTCGATCTTGGATGTGCCCCGGGGGGCTGGTGCCAGGTTGCCGTGCGTCGGGTGAATGCCCTGGCTGACAGGCCCAGCAAGGCGCAGGGGCGTGTCCTTGGCATTGACCTGCAAGAGGTAGAGCCGATCCCCGGAGCTGAGGTTCACCAACTGGATTTTCTGGAGGACGATGCCGACCTTAAGGTCAAGAACTGGCTCGGAGGCAAGGCAGACGTTGTGATGTCAGACATGGCCGCGGCCTCGTCTGGTCATAAACAGACGGATCACCTCAGGATCATCCACCTGTGCGAAACCGCCGCATATTTTGCGTTTGATGTACTGGAAGAGGGCGGCACCTTCGTGGCCAAGGTTCTGGCAGGTGGCGCCGAGGGCGATCTGCAAAAACTGTTGAAACAAGCCTTTACCAAGGTGGTCAATGTCAAGCCTCCGGCGTCACGGTCAGACAGTTCAGAAAAATTCGTGGTCGCCACCGGCTTTCGTGGCTTTGACCGTTCCTCTGATCCGATGTGAAGACCTCTGGTCATTGGTCCTGACATCAGCTAAACGGCAGTCTTTGCCAAACACAGGTCCCACAGATGCCAAAACGCGCCGGATTTGTCGCCCTGATCGGAGAGCCCAACGCGGGCAAATCGACGCTTACCAATCACATGGTGGGCGCCAAGGTCTCGATCGTTACTCATAAGGTGCAGACCACGCGGGCTCGCATCCGTGGTGTTGCGCTTCAGGGGGAGGCTCAGATCGTCTTTGTCGATACCCCTGGGCTGTTCCGACCACGCCGTCGGTTGGACCGTGCCATGGTCGCGGCTGCCTGGGGTGGGGCAGCCGATGCCGACATCGTTGTCCTTATGATCGAAGCACACCGGGGTATCACAGAGGGCGTCGAAAAGATCCTTGAGGGGCTGGAAGAGATCGGACAGGGGCGAACCATTGCCCTGGCAATCAACAAGATTGACCGGGTCAGGTCCGAAGTGCTGCTGGCCTTGTCCCGGAACCTGAATGACCGCTACCCGTTTTCGGAAACCTTCATGATCTCGGCTGAAAAGGGCCATGGCTGCAGCGACCTCAAACGCTGGCTGGCGCAGGAGCTGCCTGAAGGGCCCTGGCTTTACCCAGAGGACCAGATCGCTGATCTGCCAATGCGCATGATCGCCGCCGAGATGACCCGTGAAAAGCTGACGCTGCGCTTGCATCAGGAATTGCCCTACCAGTTGACGGTCGAGACCGAAGCCTGGGAAGAGCGCAAGGACGGCTCGGCCCGGATCGATCAGATCATCTATGTGGCCCGTGCGGGCCACAAGGGCATTGTTCTTGGCAACAAGGGTGAAACGATCAAGGCTGTCTCAAAGGCGGCGCGCGAAGAGCTCGAAGAATTTCTTGGGCGTCGCGTGCATCTGTTCTGTCAGGTCAAGGTGCGCGAAAAGTGGCTGGACGAGGCCGAACGCTATTCGGAAATGGGCCTCGATTTCAAAGACGGCAATGCATGAGCGCCCGACTGGCCAGCGCCTTTTGGGTCCAGGCCTATCTCACGCGGTTGAGGGTGCAGCTGATCCCGGCATTCGTCACGGCGCATGGTGATGACACCTCGGGGGCAGTGCTGGTCAAGCTGAACACGCTTGATGGCAAAGCACGGATTTTTGCGCGCCGGTTTGACCTTCTGACCGACACTCGGATTTGGGACGTCGTGTTTGATGGCCCCGAAACGGATGCCGATGCCGTCATAACCCGCGAGCGCACTGTAGATGCCGACGTGTGGGTCATTGAGGTCGAAGACCGCGAGGGGCGGCATTTGCTGGATGAAGAGGGCTTAGCGTAACACCTTGGAAAGACCGACCAAGGTCAGCCCCGAAGCAAAGAAAGCGGCACACAGGATGCAAGACCAGCGCAGCACGCCCAACCAGCCAACCCTGGTCGGATCGGTAAAGAAATAGGGATAGGTGCCGTCAAGCTGACCACGTATCAATGCATAAGCCACATACAGCAATGGCCAGATCAGCCAGGTCAGCGCATGCGTCACCCGCAACCCGCGTTTGGGTCCGTAAAGGACCCAGTAGACAACTGTCAGCAGGGGGGTGACGGTATGCAGGCCATGATCAGAAACAAGTGGCAGTCCTGACAGCTCGCGCGCCAGAAGTGCATGATAGACCACGCCGGTGATGCTGATCCAAAGCGTCAAGCCACCAAGCCACACTGTGCCCGCATTCCGTCGAACAAGTGCCATCCGCAGGAAGGTCACCCCGACCATGACATTGGTCAATATCGTGAAAAACCGGGCAAGCCGCCAAAGAATTGCACCCAAAGGCTCATCCGGATCGGCGGCCATGTCCATCTGGATTTCAAGCATCACTGACCCAAGGCTGGTCAGCACAAGAGCAAAAGCAAAAAGGCGCACAGGTCGTGTCATGGCGCCACCCTGTCCGATATTGCACCCCAGCGCAAGCACTGGAATAACATGCAAATGGAGTGGCGTGACACCGGAATTTTGCTATCGTCCCGACCGCACGGCGAAGCCGCTGCGATCATAGAGATGTTCACCCCCGAATATGGGCGTCATGCCGGAGTTGTGCGTGGGGGAACAGGCCGCAAACTTTCTCCGCATCTTCAGCCCGGTGCGCAACTTGATGTGACATGGCGGGCGCGGCTAGAGGATCACCTTGGCAGCTTCACGATAGAGCCGCTGCGGGCGCGGGCCGCCTTGGTGATGACGGACCGCTTTGCCCTGTCTGGCATGACTGCGGTGCTGGCCACTCTGGCATTTGCGCTGCCAGAACGCGAACCCCACCCGACGCTCTATGTTCGATCTGAAAGGCTTTTGGATTTGCTCGGGCAGAACGAAATTTGGCCCCTGGCGTTTTTGCAATGGGAGTTGAGCCTGCTTGAAACCTTGGGCTTTGCGCTTGACCTGAGTGCCTGTGCGGTCACCGGCGCGACCGAGGGCTTGGTCTATATCTCGCCCAAAAGCGGTCGCGCCGTCAGCGCAGAGGGGGCTGGCGATTGGGCCAGCCGCTTGTTGCCCTTGCCGCCAGTGATGCGTGGCTGCGGCGATGCCTCTGACGCAGAGATTGCAATCGCGCTGGAAACGACAGGGCATTTTCTGCAACATCACGTTGCGGCCCAATTGCAAGGTCGGCCATTGCCAAAGGCGCGGCAACAGTTTCTGGATCGGCTCACCCGTCGGGCGGGACAGCGCTGAACACCATCTGTGTGCCCGCATCGTTGGACAAAACCAGCAATGGACCCGACACCTCAGACAGTGTCATCTGTGCAAGTGTTTCAAAAAACCGATCCTCAGCTGCGCGTGTTTCACAAGGCTGCGTCCGGGGGGGCGGGATTTTTGCTTCGAACCAGGGATAAGGGGCTGTCTGCAGACCGGCAAAGCTGCCACAGGGAGTTTGACCCGACACATAACCGGGTTTGGGAAACACCATCGTGGCGAGGTAAGGGACTGCATGACCGTCAATTTGTTCCAGGGCCCAAACCGTGTTCGCTGCGCCATAGGAATATACCGACTCGTCGCCTCCGCAGGCCGAAAGGCACAAGATCAAAAGCCAAGGACGTTTCATGGAAGGCACCCTAACCAACAGAGTTGAGAGAGCAAGCCGCGACTGTCTTCCCTCTGTCTCAAATCCGCGTTAGATCAGAACCATGAATTGGACCCTGCCAAATATACTGACGGTTCTGCGCCTGGTCGCAGCCCCGGTGATCGCCGTTCTTTTCCTCTATTTCACAAGGCCCTATGCGGACTGGTTTGCGCTTTTGCTGTTCATCGTTGCCTCTGTGACGGATTGGATCGACGGATATGTCGCCCGGGCCTGGAACCAGGAAAGTCAAATAGGTGCCATGTTGGACCCGATCGCGGACAAGGCGATGGTCGCGATTGCGCTGGCGGTGCTGATCGGATTTTCCTCATTGTCGGGCTGGCTGGTGTTGCCTGCTGTGCTGATCCTGTTCCGAGAGGTCTTTGTCTCGGGGCTGCGCGAATACCTTGGTCAAAGCGCTGGAACGCTAAAGGTGACGCGATTGGCAAAGTGGAAAACCACAGCGCAGATGGTGGCGATCGCCGTGTTGTTTGCGCATGGAATCTTTGAACACTACCTGGGAATGTCGATCATCGGCATGGATGCCACGATCGTCGGAGACATTTTCGCAGGGCGGGAAGAGGATCTTTTCGGATTGCAGTGGAAACACACAGGCATGACCTACAGCGGGCAGGCTGGTCTTGCGCTGATCTGGCTCGCGGCAGGTTTGACCGTCATCACGGGTTGGGACTACTTTCGCAAAGCGCTGCCCCTGTTGAAGGATGACTGACATGGACGTGTTGTATTTCGCCTGGGTTCGTGAACGCATCGGAGTTCCGAAGGAAACCGTCACCACCACAGCATCTACTGTCGCTGATCTTGTGGCAGAGTTGCGCACCAAAGAGGACCGTTACGAAGCTGCCTTTGCCGATTTGTCAGCCCTGCGCGTTGCCGTGGACCAAGAGCTCGCAGATTTTGATGCATCACTTGACGGCGCGCGCGAGGTTGCCTTTTTCCCACCGATGACAGGTGGATAACATGCGGGTCTCTGTTCAAAAGGCCCGCTTTGACCTTGGGCACGAGGCGCAGGCATTCGCAGCAGACCGCACGGATATGGGCGCGATCGTGACCTTCACGGGGATCGTCCGCGATGTCGCGGGCGGTCTGGCGGAAATGGAGATCGAACATTATCCCGCGATGACGCAAAAAGCGATTGAAGAGATCGCCCAAGAGGCCAAGGACCGGTGGTCCCTGGGGGACGTGCTTGTGATTCACCGCTACGGTATGCTGCAGGCGGGTGAGATGATCATGATGGTCGCGACGGCGTCCCGCCATCGCAAAGACGCTTTTGAAGCTGCTGAATTCCTTATGGATTATCTGAAATCCCGCGCGCCCTTCTGGAAAAAGGAAACGACGGAAACGGGCTCTGGTTGGGTTGCTGCAAGAGACGAAGATGAATCTGCGCTTGATCGCTGGGCTAAATCAGACTGATTTTGTCAGAAATCTCGCATGAAATGCGGATCAAGCTCTTCCCTTCAGGTATGTTAGCTTTAAAATACAGAGGTTGAATTCAAGGAGAGCTCCGACCATGAGCACATCGGAAATCGGCCTGATTGGCCTGGGCACCATGGGCGCCATGTTGTCGCTGAACATCGCTGAAAAAGGTTTTGCGATTTCTGTATACAACCGCACGGCTGAAAAGGTCGATGCCTTCATGGCAGATGCCGGTCCACTGGCAGAACGGATCACGCCGACCAAGACACTGCAGGATCTTGTGGCATCGATTGCCAAACCCAGAGCGATCATCCTGATGGTTCCAGAAGGGGAACCGGTGGATCAACAGATTGCGGCGCTGCGACCCTTACTGGATGATGAAGACCTGATCATCGATGCAGGTAACGCGAACTTTCATGACACCAACAGTCGCGCGGCGGCGGCTGTGGCGGCGGGTGTGCCCTACCTGGGCATTGGTGTGTCCGGCGGTGAAGAGGGCGCGCGGCATGGGCCTTCGATCATGGGCGGGGGCGACCAGGACAACTGGACGCGGGTTTACCCGATCCTTGAGGCGATCTCGGCCAAGTACAACGGCCAGGCCTGTGCAACATGGATGGGCCCCGGTGGGGCCGGGCACTTTGTGAAAACCGTACACAACGGCATCGAATATGCAGACATGCAGTTGATTGCTGAAGCCTACGGCGTCATGCGCGATGGGCTGGGCATGTCCGCCACTGACTGTGGGGCCGTGTTTGACCGTTGGAATCAGGGGCCGTTGAAGTCCTATCTGACGGAAATCTCGGGTGAGGTGTCCAAAGCCGTGGATCCGCAAACAGGTGCGGCAATGCTGGATGTCATCCTCGACCGGGCTGGTCAAAAGGGCACCGGGCGCTGGACCGTGATAGAAAGTCAGCAAGTTGGCGCGCCTGTTCCGGTGATCGAGGCCGCTGTCGCCAGCCGCAACATGTCGGCTGATCTTGAAACCCGCAAAGCCGGAGAGGCCCTGTTCGGCGCGGCGCCTCAGCCGTTGCCCGCGGGCGCAATGACACTGGACGCGCTTGAGGCTGCTTTGATTGCCGGCAAGATCATGTGCTATGCGCAGGGATTTGCCTTGCTTGCGAAAGCAGGTGAAAATTACGGCTGGGATTTGCCCATGCCGGCCGTGGCAGAGGTCTGGCGCGAAGGCTGTATCATCCGGTCGTCCATGTTGAATGACATGGCCGAGGCTCTGACCCAGGATGCAGCACGCAACTTGATGTTCGCACCCTATTTCGCAACCCTTTTGAACACCCACCAAAGCGCCTTGCGCCATGTTGTTGGCACCGCCGTGGCCCACGGTCTGCCGGTGCCAGCGCTGTCCTCTGCTTTGGGATATTTCGACACAATGCGGACTGGGCGCTCTACCGCCAACATGATCCAGGCGCAGCGCGACTTTTTTGGTGCCCATTCCTTCGAACGCATCGATGCATCTGGGGCGCACCATGGGCCTTGGGGCTCAAACGCCTGATCGTCGAAGAGTGCTGGGCGGAACACCGAACCGGGCCTTGAAGGCCCGGGTTAGGGCGCTGGGGTTTTCGTAGCCGCACCGGACTGCGATTTCCGCAATGCTCGTGGTGCTGCCCACCAGCATCTGATGGGCCGCGCTCAGGCGGATGTGTTGATATGTTCGGCCGGGCGACGTCCCCAACGCCGTCTCAAACCGGCGGGCCAGTGTCTTGGGCGATGTGCCCACGCGCCGCGCCAACTGATGCATCAGCAAAGGCGTTTCAAGTGTCGCGCGCATTTCGCTAAGTGCGCGCATGACGATTGGGTCCTTGGCAGTCACATCCTGTTGCGCAAGCGCATCGCTGGCCAGAAACAGCGCTTCAATATCTGTTGCGATGGACTGCCCAAGATGACTGCCGATAAGGTCATGCATCAGTCCAAAAGCTGCCATTGCACCAGCGCAGGTGATCCGGTTTCGATCAATGACGTAACGTGAATCCTGCAGCTCAACTTCATGAAAACGTTCAGAAAAATCTTCTGATATGTCACGGTGGAGCGTCGCACGATAGCCATCAAGCAGTCCTGCGGATGCCATAAGCCAGGCCGCACTGTCAAACCCGATCATCACCCGCGTTTTGCGGGCCGCCGCGCGCAGCATGCGCCGGGTTTTGGCCGTGTCATGGCGAATGTGATCATAACTGACAAGCACGATCAGGGCGTCACTTTGGGGCATCCTGTCCAGCGATGCGTCTGGCATCACTGGCAAATCGGATGAAGAGCGCACCAATGCGCCGTCTAGGGTCAGAAACTGCCAGGCATATATACGACGCCCGGCGAACATATTGGCCGCGCGCATCGGCTCGAGGCAATTTGCAAGGCACAGATTTGAAAAGCGATCGAACAGAAGAATACCTATCTTCTGCGGTGCAGCGTGTGTGTTTGACCAAAAGTGCATGAAGTTGACTTTATGTGCATGGTCATGTGCCTGTCGAGTGCCACTCTGACGCAAACACATTCGGAGGACACCATGCCGCTCGCCATGAATCGCGATGTCTTTATCACCTGCGCTGTAACCGGATCCGGCGGGACACAGGATCGGAGTCCCCATGTGCCCCGCAGCCCAGAGCAAATTGCAAACAGTGCCATCGATGCGGCAAAAGCTGGCGCGGCTGTCGTGCATTGCCACGTCCGCGATCCCGATACAGGCACTCCATCGCGACGCCTTGACCTATACCGTGAGGTGACAGACCGCATTCGGGCAGCCGATGTTGACGTGGTGCTCAACCTGACGGCGGGCATGGGCGGAGACATTGTGTTTGGCGGTGTCGAATCTCCTTTGCCGACAGTCGCTGGCACTGACATGGTTGGTGCGACCGAGCGCATGGCCCATATCGCCGAATGCCTGCCCGAGCTGTGCACGCTTGATTGTGGCACCATGAATTTTGCCGAAGCCGACTATGTCATGACAAACACGCCAGGCATGTTGCGGTCGATGGGCCAGATGATGACAGACCTTGGCGTGATGCCCGAGATAGAAGCTTTTGATACCGGTCATTTGTGGTTTGCAAAACAGTTGGTCGCCGAAGGTGTCCTGAAAGATCCCGCTCTTGTTCAGCTGTGCATGGGGGTGCCCTGGGGCGCTCCGGATGACTTGAATACCTTTATGGCGATGGTCAACAATGTCCCGGATCATTGGACATTCAGCGCGTTTTCCTTGGGGCGCAATCAGATGGCCTATGCCGCTGCGGCGGTGCTGGCGGGTGGAAATGTGCGGGTCGGACTTGAAGACAATCTTTGGCTTGAGAAAGGCGTTCTGGCCACCAATGCGCAGTTGGTAGAGCGCGCCGTTTCTGTGGTCGAGGGCATGGGCGCGCGGATCATCGGCCCGGATGAGGTCCGCAAGACGCTTGGCTTGACCAAGCGTGCACCCGTGTCAACGGAGGTCTGATCATGACGCAAAAGGTGCTCATCACTGGCGGCGCAGCGGGGATTGGACGCGCAATCGCTGACAAGTTCGCCAAAGAGGGCGCGCGTCTGGCGATCTGTGATTCTGATCCTGCAGCGGTCGCGTCGTTCAGGTCCGACCATCCTGAAGCGCTTGCTGTGGTGGCGGACGTGACAGATGAAAGCGCGATGGAGGTTTTTCTTGCGCAGGCCGAAACTGCGTGGGGCGGTGTTGACGTGGTCTGCGCAAATGCCGGAACCGGTGGGCCTGCTGGTGCGATCGAAACGCTTGACTATCAAGCGTGGCAAGCCTGCATTGCCACCAGTGTCCACGGTGCTTTTCTGACCTGTCGGTGGGCCGCTCGGATCATGAAGCAACAACGCGCGGGGCTGATCACGCTGACATCGTCGACGGCTGGGCTCTACGGCTATCCGATGCGCTCTCCCTATGCCTCGGCGAAATGGGCGATCATCGGCCTGATGAAAACGCTGGCGATGGAGCTGGGCCCCGAGGGCATCCGCGTCAATGCGATTTGCCCCGGCGCTGTCGAAGGGCCTCGAATGGATCGTGTGGTGGCAAAAGAGGCTGCAGCGCATGGGCTGTCCGAGGCTGAAGTCCGCGATCTGTACGTGCGGGGTGTTTCATTACGGACCTGGGTCGATGCACAGGACATCGCAAACAGCATTCATTTCCTGGCGTCTCCGGCGGGGCGCCGCATTTCAGGCCAGGCGCTGGCCATCGATGGTCATACGGAGACCCTTGCCCCATGACAAGAACAGCAGCAATCATTGGCGGTGGTGTGATCGGGGGCGGTTGGGCCGCACGGTTTGCCTTGATGGGCTGGGATGTCAGGGTTTTCGATCCTGATCCCGAAGCGGAACGCAAAATCGGCGAAATCCTCGCCAATGCTCGGCGCAGCTTGCCGATGCTCTATGATCGGGACATGCCACTAGAAGGCACCGTGCGGTTTGTTGAGACGATGTCGGCAGCCGTCGATGGCGCAACCTGGATCCAGGAAAGCGTGCCCGAACGGTTGGAGATGAAGCAGCAGGTGTACCAGACTCTGCAAGCGACGTGTGATCCCGCGGCCATCCTTGCGTCCTCGACCAGCGGGTTCAGGCCTTCACAACTGCAAGAGGGCGCCGCTCGACCTGAACAGATCATGGTGGCGCACCCATTCAACCCGGTTTATCTTTTGCCATTGGTCGAACTGGTTCCCTCTGCGAAAACGGCAGCCAAGATTCAGAGCGAAGCCTCTGACATTCTGACACAAATCGGCATGTTTGCCTTGCCGGTACGCGCAGAAATCGACGCCCATATCGCCGACCGCTTCCTTGAGGCCGTCTGGCGCGAGGCGCTGTGGCTGGTAAAGGATGGAATCGCAACCACAGAAGAAATCGATAATGCGATCCGCTATGGGTTCGGTCTTCGCTGGGCCCAGATGGGTTTGTTCGAAACCTACAGGGTGGCCGGCGGAGAGGCTGGCATGAAACACTTCATGGCGCAGTTTGGCCCCGCGCTCAAATGGCCCTGGACCAAGCTGATGGACGTGCCTGAATTCAACGATGCCCTTGTGGATTTGATTGTAGAGCAATCTGACGCCCAGTCAGGGCATATGGGCATCCGCGCGCTTGAAACCCTGCGTGACAACAATCTTGTTGCGATGTTGCGCTCCTTGAAACAGCAAGATGCAGCGGCGGGGGCGCTGCTGAATGCGCATCAGCGCAGCATGCGCAAACCACTTGATGAGACAGTGCCCCTCGTCACTGTCCGGCGTACGGTTCCCGTTGATTGGACCGATTACAACGGGCACATGAACGAAAGCCGATACGGGCAGGTGTTTTCGGACGCAGCGGACGCCCTGATGATCCACGTCGGCGCTGATGATGAGTATATTTCCAACGGAAACAGCTACTTCACTGCTGAAACTCATGTGAAGTACCTGGCTGAAACACACGCCGGAGACGCCTTCTACGTCGCAACGCGTGTCTTGATCGGCGACGGCAAAAAGCTCAAGGCATATCATGAGATGCGCACACCCGAAGGTGAGGTCATCGCAACCTGCGAGCAGTTCATGCTGCACGTGAACCTGACAACCCGCAAATCCTGCCCGCCCCTGCCAGATGTTCTGGCCCGGGTCGAGGCGGTGGCGGCAGCCCACAAGGATGTCTGACATGCACTTCGGACTGACTGATGAACAAGAGCTGATCGTCTCGACCGTTCGCAGCTTTGTTGAAAATGAAATTTACCCGCATGAAGCCATGGTTGAAAAAACCGGCCATGTGCCGCCCGAGTTGGGTCAAGAGATCAAGCAAAAGGTCATCGATCTTGGATTTTACGCCTGCAATTTCCCGCAAGAGGTTGGCGGCCCAGGGTTGGGACACCTTGATTTCACCTTGGTGGAACGGGAGCTGGGGCGCGGCTCGATGGCGCTCACCCATTTTTTTGGGAGGCCCCAGAATATCCTGATGGCCTGCGATGCCGAGCAGCGCGAACGCTACCTTCTGCCAGCGGTGCGGGGCGAGCGCATGGATGCGCTTGCGATGACCGAACCTGACGCGGGTTCAGATGTACGCGGCATGAAGTGTCAGGCGGTGCGCGACGGCAAGGATTGGATCATCAATGGGTCCAAACACTTCATTTCTGGCGCGGAACACGCTGATTTCTTTATTGTTTTTGTTGCTACGGGCGTTGATGAAACCCCCAAGGGCCCCAAGAAACGGATCACCACGTTTCTTGTCGATCGTGGCACGCCCGGGTTCGAGGCACGCGAAGGATATTCCTCGGTCAGTCACAGAGGGTATAAGAATTGCATTCTGTATTTCGATGAATGTCGACTGCCCGATGCGCAGGTTCTTGGTGATGTCGATGGTGGGTTTGACGTGATGAACGAGTGGCTTTACGCCACGCGCCTGACGGTTGCGGCCTTTTCGGTCGGTCGGGCGCGCCGGTGTTTCGATTACGCGTTGAATTACGCCGCCGAGCGTAAACAGTTCGGACAACCGATTGGCAAATTTCAGGGTGTCGGGTTCCAGATTGCGGACATGGTGACCGAGATCGATGCGGCGGACTGGCTGACGCTTGCTGCAGCCTGGCGGCTTGATCAAGGCCTGCCATCCAATCGCGAAATTGCTTCGGCCAAGCTTTATGCCTCAGAGATGTTGGCCCGGGTCACAGATACGACGTTGCAGATATATGGTGGAATGGGCTTGATGGATGATTTCCCGATCGAGCGCTTCTGGCGTGATGCACGGGTCGAACGGATTTGGGACGGCACAAGCGAGATCCAGCGGCATATCATCAGCCGCGATTTGCTGCGCCCCTTGGGGGCCTAAAGATGCCGGACCGGTTGCAACGGCTGTTGCACCCCAAAAGCGTTGCGATTGTCGGCGGCGGTGCCTGGTGTGAGAACGTTGTCGCCCAATGCCTGAAGCTGGGCTTTGAAGGCCCGATCTGGCCGGTGCATCCCAACCGAGCAGAGATCGCAGGAGTTGCGGCCCGTGCCTCTGTGTGGGATCTTCCGGCTGCTCCGGATGCTGTGTTCGTCGGGGTGAACCGCGAAACCACGGTGCGTGTCGTGGCCGATCTTGCCAAGATGGGAGCCGGTGGAGCCGTCTGTTTCGCGTCTGGCTTTGCCGAGGCTGAGGCTGAGTTGGCTGGAAGCAGCGGCTTGCAGGATCACTTGCTGGAAGCAGCGGGTGAAATGCCCATCTTGGGGCCCAATTGCTATGGGTTCATCAATTACCTCGACCGGGCTTTGCTTTGGCCGGATCAACACGGTGGCTTGCCCTGTGACAGGGGTGTCGCGATTTTGGCCCAAAGCTCTAACATCGCAATCAATCTGACAATGCAGACCCGTGGTTTGCCGGTGGCCTATATCGTGACCGTCGGCAACCAGGCACAGTTCGGTATGGCCGCTATTGCCCTGCACCTATTAAAAGACCCCCGGGTGTCCGCTATCGGGCTGCACATTGAGGGTTTCCAGGACATCCGTGCGTTTGAATCCCTGGCAGAAGCGGCGCGCAGGCTTGGAAAACGCGTTGTTGCGCTTAAGGTTGGGCGTTCTGAACAGGCCCGACAGGCGACCGTGTCGCACACGGCCTCTGTTGCGGGATCTGCGGCCGGGGCCACGGCATTGCTTGCGCGGTTGGGCTTTCTGTCTGTCAGCAGCATTCCTGTCTTTGTTGAGACGCTCAAGCTGTTGCATGTGACAGGCGGCCTGACGTCTGCTGCTGTCTCGGCCCTGTCATGCTCTGGCGGCGAGGCCAGCTTGATTGCGGATGCGGGTCACGCAATCGGAGTGAGGTTCCCGGCGCTGTCCCACAACCAGAAATCGACCCTGCGCGCATCTCTGGGGCCCAAGGTCGCGCTGGCAAACCCGCTGGATTATCATACCTACATCTGGAACGACGTTCCTGCGATGGCCGCAGTCTTTGGAGCCATGATGGTGCCAGAGGTCGGAGTGACTGTGATCATTGTTGATTTCCCCCGATCCGATCGCTGTGATCCGACAGACTGGGGATCGGTGATAGAGTCCGCTCGTCACGCCAAACGGAACAAGGGTGGCCATATCGCGCTGCTGTCGACGCTGCCAGAGACATTGCCTGAACAGGTTGCCCAGCAGCTGATTGCCTATGGCATTGTGCCAATGTGCGGATTGGACGATGCGCTTGCGGCGATCCGCGCTGCCTCGGCCCCTGTTGGCGCGCCGCAACTGCCGGTCGTGTTGCCGGGCTCTGCTGGGTCAGACGTGATCGTGATCCCCGAGGCAGAGGCCAAAAACGCTTTGGCGGCACATGGCATGCGGGTTCCAAAATCACGGCGCGCGCGCTCGGCCAAAGAGGCCGCGGCGGCTGCGGATGCCCTTGGGGGCGCGGTCGTTCTGAAAGGCGAGGGGCTGGCCCATAAAACCGAGGCGGGTGCTGTCGCCTTGAACCTGACCTCGCCCCAAGAGGTTTTGACACGCGCCAACCACATGGCGAGCCAGAGCTTTTTGATCGAAGAGATGGTTGAAAATGCTGTTGCCGAGCTGTTGATCGGCGTTGTGGCCGATCCCGCGCATGGATTTGTGCTGACACTGGCTGCCGGTGGTGTGCTGACAGAGGTCCTGCGCGATCGGCAAAACATGCTGCTGCCGGTCAGTGACGCGGACCTCGACCTGGCACTGTCCAGTTTGAAACTGTCCAGGGTCCTCAAGGGGTACCGTGGGGCGCCGCCTGCAGATCTTGGGGCGATCAAGGCCGCCGTCCGCGCGATCGAGGCCTATGTGATCGACACTGCAGATACGAGTATCGAGGTGGAAGTGAACCCCCTGATATGCACCTCGGACGATGCCATAGCCGTGGATGCTTTGATCCGCAAAGGAGACCAAGATGACTGATCACCCCATTCGAACGGCACGTCGGGGGCACGTGTTTGAGGTGACCCTGGACCGGCCCAAGGCCAATGCCATTGATCTGGCAACAAGCCGTGCCATGGGGCAGGTTTTCACCGAGTTTCGTGATGATCCGGAATTGCGGGTGGCTCTTGTCACGGGCGCCGGCACGAAATTCTTTTGTCCCGGCTGGGATCTGAAAGCGGCCGCCGATGGAGACGCGGTTGACGGTGACTACGGCCTTGGCGGCTTTGGCGGCTTGCAAGAGTTGCGGGGACTGAACAAACCTGTGATTGCGGCGGTCAATGGCATAGCCTGTGGCGGCGGGTTGGAACTGGCCCTGTCTGCCGACATCATTCTGGCAGCAGAGCATGCGACCTTTGCCCTGCCGGAAATCCGCTCGGGCACGGTGGCCGATGCTGCTTCGATCAAATTGCCCAAGCGCATCCCGTATCACATTGCGATGGAAATGCTGCTGACGGGGCGGTGGTTCGATGTGGAAGAGGCCGCTCGGTGGGGATTGATCAACCAGATCCACCCGGCAACGGAGTTGATGGAGAAGGCAAGAGAGATGGCAGATCTTCTCGCGTCCGGGCCACCGCTTGTCTATGCCGCAATCAAAGAGATCGTGCGTGAAGCCGAAGACATGAAGTTCAACGATGCGCTTAACCGCATTACGAAAAGCCAATTCGCGACAGTCGAGGCGCTGTACCGCTCTGACGATCAACGTGAAGGCGCGCGCGCGTTCGCAGAAAAACGCGATCCGGTCTGGCGCGGCAAATAGCCAAGGCCGCCCGGATATCTTCTGCTGGCAGGCTATGGCCTCACAGGTCTGGTCTTTCAGGTCTGCTGCTCTGGGTCTGACCGGGCACGACTGGAAGGTTCGTGGCGTCCCAAGCGCCCTGTGTCAGCCCCTTTTGGTCAGCCCCTCATGCGGCTTCCATCGGCGTCAAACTGCGGGGCGGTCAGAAGCCTCGCCTGACGCAGCTCACCAAGGATTTCAATCTTTGCGCCGACGAGGCCCTGCGCCAGCAGGTCGCGCGGAACCAAGGCCAGCGCGATAGATTTGCCCAAATGGTGCGAATACCCGCCGGACGTGCAATACCCACAGACCTGTCCGTTCATCCAAACGGGTTCGTAGGCATGAACGTCCGCGTCTTCGGCGTCGACCTCAAGCGCTACCAATTTGCGCATCGGCGGCGCGTGGCGTTCGGCCTCGGCCGCCGTGCGTCCGATGAAATCTCGCGATTTTTTCCAGTGGATGAAACGATCCAGCCCGGTTTCTGCCGCAGTGTAGTCAGGCGAATACTCGCGCAGCCAAGAGCCAAAGAAGCGGTCCAGGCGCAGGCTCATCATCGCGCGCATGCCAAAAGGGCGCATGCCCCGTGACACACCAACAGGCCACAAGCTGGCCCACAGGTGACGCTGATCCATAAGATCACAGTAGATTTCGTAGCCCAGGTCACCAGTGTAGCTAAGCCTTTGAACCCAGCACTCTACCATTCCGACCGTCATGCGGCGTCCGCTGAGAAAGGTCAGATCCGAAATGTCGGTCCGTGTCACGGCCTGGAGCACCTCACGTGCCAGAGGGCCTGCGATCTGAAAGCCTGTCAGCTGATCCGAAAGATTTTCAATCCGGACATCGCCTTTCACTTTCTGGAGAAACCAGCGCAGGTGATAGGCTTGCGACCCGTATGATCCGGTGATCTGAAAAACATCTTGTTCCAAACATGAGACGGTAAAATCCCCGATCACACGCCCGTTCGGCGACAGCATCGGACTAAGCGATACGCGTCCCGGCTTGGGAATGCGCCCGGCAAGCAGCCAATCCAGCCAGTCCCGCGCATCGGCGCCCGATATGCGATATTTGGCAAAGTTGTGTATTTCGTTGATGCCAACTGCGGTACGCACGGCCTGTACCTCGCGTGCGGTTGCAGCCCAGGCGTTGGATCTTCGAAAACTGGGCGTTTCGTACCGCGTTTCCGTGTCTGAGGCGAAATAGTTCACCACCTCAAGTCCGTATTGCTGACCCCAGACTGCGCCCATTTGGTCAAACAGATCATACATGGGCGTTGTGCGCAGCGGCCGGGCTGCGGGAAGTTCTTCGTTCGGGTAAGCAACTGAAAAGCGCTTTTGATAGTTTTCAATCACCTTTGGAAGAGTGTACCCCGGTGTGATCCAGCCGCCACCAGAAGAGGCATCGCGCCCGACACAGCCGCCACCAAAGCGGGCGACATCCATCGCAGAGACATCGCGCTCACACTCTCCTTCGACCATCCACTGGGCCAACATCAAGCCAACACCGCCGCCTTGGCTAAATCCAGCCATCACGCCACATGCGCTCCAGTAGTTCCGCAGTCCCGGCACGGGGCCAATCAAGGGATTGCCGTCCGGAGCAAAGGTAAAGGGGCCATGGATGACCGATTTCACGCCGGCCTGACCAAGAACGGGAAACCGTTTATAGGCGAACTCGACCGAGGTCGTGATCTTGTCAAAATCATCGCCCAGCAGCTCCTGTCCAAAGCTCCAACTGGTGCCATCGACTGCCCATGGTTTGCAGGACTGTTCGTAAAAACCGATGCACAGGCCTTGTCCCTCCTGCCTCAGATAGCTTTCGCCAGCGGGATCCATCACATGGGGATGTTCAGTGTCGCTTTGACGAATTTCCGGAATGTCATCGGTGATCAGGTACTGATGTTCCATCGGGTGGAGTGGCAGGTAAACCCCCGCCATGGCGCCCACCTCGCGGGCCCAAAGGCCGCCCGCATTGACCAGATGCTCTGCATGAACGGTGCCCTTGTCGGTTACGATGTCCCAGGAGCCATCAGCGCGTTGCTTGGTTGCGCGCACCATGCACTGTGTTTCGATGCTTGCGCCGCCCATGCGCGCGGCCTTGGCATAGGCGTGTGTGGTTCCTGATGGGTCCAAATGTCCGTCCAGCGGATCATAGAGCGCACCGAGGATGCCATTGGTTTCAACGATCGGGGCGAGAGCCTTGATTTCATCAGGGGTGACGATCTCGGTTTCGAGCCCCATGTAGCGATGCTTGGCGCGTTCGGCCAAAAGCATGTCAAAGCGGTCACTGTTATCCGCCAGCGTGATGCCGCCGACGTGATGAAGGCCGCACGACAGGCCGGTGATCGCCTCCAGCTCGCGGTAGAGCTTGATCGTATAGCCCTGAAGGGCTGCCATGTTGGTGTCGCCGTTCAGCGTATGAAATCCACCCGCGGCATGCCAGGTTGATCCGGAGGTCAGCTCTGCGCGTTCAAGCAGCATGACATCAGACCAGCCCAACTTGGTCAGATGATACAGCACCGATGCGCCGACGACACCGCCTCCTATGACGGCTACCCGAGTGGTGGTTTGCATGATCAGATCCCGCTTCTGTTTTTTGGTAATGTTCCCGGCACAAACAGGGAATGCTGGGAAAAAACCGACATCGCGTGTCGCGAAATGAGGATCCCCAAGGGCGGGTCGTTTCTGTGTGTTCTCGCAAGGCCCAAAGGCTTGGATCAGTATCGGGCTAATACAGGGTGTGAATCCAGGCCCACAGATGTGCCGGAACCGGAACAAAAAAAAGGGCCGCAACCGACATGTCGGCCGCCTGTCGCACTGTTGGGCAGCGCCCGCGCGGGAACGGCTCAATGCCATAGTCCTGCGGTGGATTGGCGCCCCATGCCTCAATTCTGCCAAATCATGTCGCGTTCTGGCATTATTCACAAATGAACTCACGACACCCTTTTTGCCAAAGACCAAAAGGACTCGCGCTATGAAGACCCACGCACAGGCCGTTGTGATTGGCGGTGGTGTTATTGGCTGTTCCATTCTCTACCATCTGACCAAGCTTGGTTGGACAGATGTCGTCCTGCTTGAACGGGACGAACTTACGTCGGGCAGCACCTGGCATGCGGCCGCAAACATTCACGGATTGCATGACAGCACGAATATCAGCCGAATTCAGCACTATACAATGGGGCTGTACAAAGAGCTGGAACAGGAAACCGGGCAGGGGTGCGGAGTGTTTCAACCGGGCTCGCTGTACCTTGCGCAGACAGAGGATCGCGCGCACCAACTGCGGCTTCAGCAGGCAAAGGCGCGGCTCTATGGCATGAACTTTCACGAAGTCACGAGGCACGAGGCAGAGCGCCTGCATCCGCTGGTCAATTTTGAAGGCGTGCGGTGCATCATGTTCGAGCCTGACGGCGGCAACGTTGACCCGTCCGGCGTGACCAATGCCTATGCCACGGGCGCGCGTGCAAAAGGGGCCAGCATTCACCGCTTCACGCCCGTGCTTGCGACTGACCAAAACCCGGACGGCACCTGGTTGGTGCGCACCCCGAAGGGTGACATAAAGACACCGTGGGTCATCAATGCTGCCGGGCTTTGGGGGCGCGAAGTCGCTGCCCTTGCAGGAATTGATCTGCCGTTGCAGCCCACTGAGCACCAGTATTTTGTGACCGAAAGCATCGCGGAAATTGCGGGCATGGACCGGCGTCTGCCTTCGGTCGCGGATCGGGACGGCGAATATTATTTGCGTCAGGAAGGGCAGGGCCTGCTGATCGGCGCCTATGAACGCGACATGCGGTTTTGGGCCGAGGCCGGCACTCCGCTTGATTTTGCTCATGATCTTTTTCCGGATGACCTTGACCGGATCGAGGAAAACATGCTGCGCGCAATCGACCGGGTGCCGGTGGTGGGCACAGCCGGGATCAAGCGGGTGATCAACGGACCGATGATCTGGTCCCCTGACAGCAATGTGCTTCTGGGCCCTGTGCCGGAAAAACCGGGATATTTCTGTTGTAACGGCATCATACCGGGCTTTTCGCAATCTGGCGGCATGGGGCTGATGGTGGCGCAATGGATTATCGAAGGTGAGATGAGCTACGACATGTTTGCCTGGGACATGGCTCGGTTTGGCCCCTGGGCGGACAAGGCCTTCACCAAAGCCAGGGTACGGGACCAATATGCCAACCGTTTTGCAATCCACTACCCGAACGAAGAACGCACGGCTGGCCGCCCGGCGCGCACGCGACCGATCTATCAAATCCAGCGCGATCTTGGCGCGGTCATGGGCCTGAACTACGGCTGGGAACATCCGCTGTGGTTCGCCCAGGAACCGGACACAGCCGACACAAACGGCTTTACCCGCCAGAACTGGTGGGACCAGGTGGGCCAAGAGTGTCGCATGCTGCGTGACCGCGCGGGGATCATCGACATCTCAAATTTTGCCAAGTACCGGGTCAAAGGACCCGGGGCCGAGGCCTGGCTGAACGCGGTCTTCGCCAACACCATGCCCAAGAGCGTGGGGCGATCCTGCCTGACGCCGCTGATTGGCGTGCGGGGCGGCATCGCGGGCGATGCGACGGTGACGCGGATCGCAACGCAGGAATTCTGGGTTGTCAGCTCGGGCATGGCCGAGCGGTATCACAGCCGGTTCTTTGACATGGTGCCTTTGCCAAATGGCACGACCTTTGAAACCATGACCGAAACGATCTGTGGCTTCAACGTGGCTGGGCCGCAGTCCCGGGCCCTGTTGCAACGGTTGACCAACAGCTCGCTTGAAACGCAGGATTTCCCGTTCATGCGGTCGAAGATGATAGATATTGCCGGCGTCGAGGTGTTGGCCCTACGGGTTTCATTCACGGGGGATCTGGGCTGGGAACTGCATTGCAGGACCGAAGACCAGTCACACCTTTACACCGCTCTGCTGAACGCCGGCACGGCATTCGAGGCAGGCCCGGTTGGAAGCCGCGCATTGATGTCACTTCGACTTGAAAAGGGGTATGGCTCATGGAGCCGCGAATACAGTCCCGAGTATTGGCCGCAGGAAGTCGGTTTGGACAGATTGTGCAAGCTGGACAAGGAGTTTCTGCACAGGGAGGCTGCTGCGGCTGTTCTGCAGGCAAAGCCACGTGAACGCATGGTCTTGCTGCATATAAATGAAGAGGACGTGACGCATTCGAATGCCGATGCAACCGGCGGCGAACCGATTTTCAAGAACGGACAGGGCGTGGGGCGCGTGACATCGGGGGCTTATGGCTATTCGGTGGGCATGTCGTTGGCACTTGGCTTTGTCAAGGACGCAACGCCAGGCGACGCGGTTGAGGTGATGATCCTTGGGACACCACATCGTGCGACCATCCTTGAGCACCCACCGTTTGATCCCAAGGGCCAACGTTTGCGCCTCTGAGCGCCCCATATTGGGGCGGAAACCCCGATACTGGGGACTGCAGACTGAATCTAGACCGGCCGCACCTTAAGGCGCGTGACCCTGTTGCCGTCGCGGGCCACGACCTCAAATCGGAAACCATGAAAGCTGAACACCTGGCCTACGGTCGGAATCATCTGTGCTTCATGGATGACGAGGCCGGCAAGTGTGTTGGCCTCGTCATCGGGCAGGTTCCACTCGGTGGCGCGGTTTAGGTCGCGTATGGTGGTGGCGCCCTCGATCAGAAAATTGCCGTCTTCGCCCTTGAGAATGGGATACTCGGCGTCGGGATCAAATTCATCCGTGATTTCACCCACGATCTCTTCCAGGATATCTTCGAGCGTCAGCAATCCCTGAAGCGCGCCGTATTCATCGACAACCAGCGCGAAATGCGTGCGGCGACGCAAAAACTGCCGCATCTGATCGTCCAGGGATGTGGTGTTGGGCACAAAGTAGGGTTTCATTGCCACATCAGAGATATCAAAGCCGATCAACGCGTCATCCGAGCCGCCACCGCCGTCCAACAGCCGGTACATGGTGCGCAACAAATTCTTGGCATGCACCACGCCAATGATATTTTCGGGGTCGTCGCGGTAGACGGGCAACCGGGTGTGACTGCTTTCGAGGCACTGCTCAAGGATGTCGCGAGGCTCGGATGCTGCATTGATCATCTCGATGCCAGAGCGGTGCAGCATGATTTCTTCGACTGTCCTGTCAGACAGATCCAGGGCTCCGAGAATGCGATCGCGGTCTTCCTTTTCGACCACACCCTCTGAGTGGCCCAGTTGCAGTGCACCGGCGATTTCCTCGCGCACGGCAAGGATGTGGGTGTCGGGATCGGTCTGCACCCCAAAGATCCGCAGCACGCCGCGCACCAGAAGTCGCACAGCGGCAACCACGGGCGAAAAAATCGTGATGACAACTGCGATTACAGGCGCGGCCCGTGCGGCTGCGGTTTCCGGGTTCGTGATCGCATAGGTCTTGGGCAGGACCTCGGCAAAGATCAGAACCAGCAGGGTCATGACCAATGTCGCCAGCGCCACGCCGCTTTCACCAAAGGCCTGCGTGAACAGCGCAGTCGCCAGCGATGTTGCAAGGATGTTCACCAGGTTGTTGCCCAACAGGACTGACCCGATCAGGCGTTCGTTGTCCTCGGTGATCTTCAAGGCGCGTTTGGCGCCGCGTGATCCTTTGTCAGCCTGCGCGTGAAGCTTTCCGCGAGACGCGGCTGTCAGGGCCGTTTCGCTGCCTGAAAACAAGCCAGACAGCACCAACAGGCCAAGAATTGACGAAGCTGTGATCCAAAATGCCGCGTCCAGCGCGGTTGTCGAGGGTTCCATGGGCCCAAACATCCTTTATCCTGATGGGGTTATGGGGGTGACCCGTCAGTCAATCAAGGGGCAGCGCATGCAGATCGTGAATCTTGGACGCCTGGAGGCGGATGTCATGCTGTTTGGCGGGCCTTATTCCAACCTTCAGGCAACCCGCGCCGCGCGGGCCTGGGCCGCCAATCGGGGCATCTCTTCGAACCGGGTGATCTGCACCGGAGACGTGGCCGCCTATTGCGCCAATCCCGCTGAAACGCTTGCCGAAATTCGTGATTGGGGCATTCCGGTGGTCGCGGGGAACTGTGAAAAACAGATGGCCGCCGGGGCAAGCACGTGTGGCTGCGGCTTTGACAGCGGAACCACTTGTGACGTGCTGAGCGCCTCCTGGTTTGCTCATGCCAGTGCCCGGATCGGCCCATCAGAGAGAGCGTGGATGTCGAATTGTCCAGATCTGCTGCAGTTTGAGTTGGGCCAACGGCGCTTTGTTGTGGTTCATGGCGGATTTACAGACGTCAGTCGATTTTTGTGGCCCAACAGCCCCGATACAGAATTCCAGGAAGAAATTGACGCGATCAGGCGTTGTGTCGGCCCTATGGACGGGATTATTGCCGGACACGCTGGCATCGCCTTTGAACGCAGCATTGACAGCGTCGAATGGATCAATGCGGGGGCAATCGGAATGCCTGCTCACTCTGGCCGTCCCACAACAGAGTTTGTCACCTTGACTGTCAAAGGCGATGTGACAGTCCATACGCTTGAGTACGACAATATCGAGGCAGCCGCTGCGATGCGTGCGGCTGGTTTGACACAGGGCTACGACAGGGCGTTGATCAGCGGTTGGTGGCCCTCCGAAGATGTGCTTCCCGAAAGCTTGCGCCGTCAGTCTTGCGCCAATGGGTGATTTTTCAGGACCAGTTCGCGCAGGCGGTCTTGCAGAACATGCGTGTAGATCTCGGTCGTGGACACGTCTTGATGGCCCAAAAAGACCTGAATAGCTCTTAGGTCTGCGCCGTTTTCAAGAAGATGTGTGGCAAATGCGTGTC
>JAKVCP010000016.1:50138-56464 GCA_022448925.1 Paracoccaceae bacterium | reverse complement strand
AATACGTACGTCCATCGCTCGGTCAAAGCTGTCCCCGGCAGCGCCGCCGAGCGTTTCTTGCATGTAGGCGCGGGTGATCAGCCGGTTAGGGGCTTCCAGAAACAATTTGAGGACTTCCCCTTCGGCGTGGCTAAAGGGGGTCTCGGTCCCGGTTTCATCCTCAAGTGCATAACGGTCAAAATGCGCGGTCCAGCCACTGAAATGCGCGGTGTTGCCATTGGTTTCGGGCACTGTACGACCGCGCAAGCGGGCCCTGACACGGGCAAGAACCTCGGCGGGGTCAAAGGGTTTTGTGATGTAGTCATCGGCCCCGAGTTCAAGGCCTGTGACCCGGTCCTGCACTTGTGCGCGGCCTGAAATGATCACAACCGTCGCCCCCAGTTCCAGAGCCAGGCGGTGCACCAAGCTCAGTCCGTCACGGTCAGGCAGGCCAAGGTCGACCAGGCACAGGTCCGGCGTTGCGCGTTTCAATGCCGTCTCGAAGTCTGAGGCCCGGCCAAAGGTTTGCGTCCGATAGCCTGCCTCGGTCAGCGTTTCGGCAAGCAGAGCCCGGATGGCAGGTTCATCATCAAGGATCATGACGAGCGGTGCGGTCATTTGTGGGGGGGCTCCTGTGCCAGAAAGGCGGTCAACTCTGTAGCGGTGAAGGGTTTGCCCAAAACCGGTGTCCGGGCCCGCGCCTGGGTGAACAGCGGATCATCGGGCGCAAGCGAGGTCATCAGCAGGACCCGACGGTCAGGCAGTGCCTCAATCAGATCAAGTCCAGTGGCCTCTCCTTCCAGCTGGATGTCTGAAAACACCAGTGAAATGCCGGGCAGGGTCCGGGCCAACCCCTTTGCTTCGTCAACTGAACTCGCTTCGACCACGGTGTTGCCGGCGGTGATCAACATGTCACGAACCGAGGCGCGCAGATCCGGGCTGTCTTCGACCAGCAGTACAAGGCCGGGCGGGTGTGGTCTGGCCCGTCGCAAAGGCAATCGCAAGGCCACGCATGCTCCGTGCGCCGTATTGAAGAGGCGGGTTTCGCCGCCCGCCATCTTGGCCATGTCATAGACCATTGTCAGTCCCAAACCTGATCCTTCGCCGCCCTTGGTTGTAAAGAATGGATCGAGTCCATTGGCCAGTGCCTCAACCGAGAAACCATCTCCGGTATCCGTGACCAGAAACTCAATCCAGATCTCCTGGACAAAGCGCACCTCAATTCTGATTGTCCCACTGGATCCGCAGGCATCACGGGCGTTCAAGATGAGGTTGAGCAAGGAATCCTGCAACAATCCTGTGTCCAGCAGCACAGGCCCGGCCTCGGCACAGTGTATGTCCAGGTGCAACGCGTCAGGCAGGGATGGGGTGGCGAGTGTGTTCAGTTCGTCCAGAAATACCCGCAGATTGACCGGTTCGGGGCGATATCCGCGCCGGCTTGTCATGTCTGCGATGCGGTTCAGCAAGGTTCCCCCACGCCGAGCGGCTGCAATCGTTCCGTTGACCAGCTCTGACGCGTCTGGGTCCGTCACCTGGCTGGCCAGTTTTGATTGCATGCCAAGGATAATCGTCAGCAGGTTCGAAAAGTCATGCGCAAGTCCCGACGTCAGCTGCGCGGCAACTTCGCGTCGTCGGGTTTGCTGCAAAGCGGCGCGGGCCTGGGTTTCCTCGGTGACATCCATCGACAGGATATAGGCGCCTTCCCTCGATTCATCGGGCGTAAAGACGGATCGAATGCGGCGAGAGCTCGGGGTGTGCGTGAACTCAAATGTGCTTTGCCGCCCCTGCCGCGCCGCATGCAGATGTGGTTTGACCTTTTGATAGGCATCGTCGCCCAGGGCCTTGTCGATCGCCAGACCGACAATATCGGAGGGGCGGCCCGGGATGACAGCGCTGAGCTGCCGGTTCGAGAATGTATAGCGCCCATGCCGATCCACATGGGCAATGTGAGCGGGCATCATTTCGGTCGTCAGTCGGGTGCGTGCCTCGGACTCTGTCAATTGCCGTTTGGCTTCTTCCAGTGCCGAGATCGTTGATTCGAGCATGCGATTCGAAGCGGACAGTTCCTCAGAGTAGCTTGCCAATTGGTCTGACAATTCCTCGGAATGCGCCTGCAAAAGCGCTTCCTGGCGTTTGGTATGAGTGATGTCCGTATACACGGTGACCCACCCCCCTTGGGGCAAGGGCGCGCCCTCAACGCTGATCACGCGGCCATTTGGGCGGGTGCGTTCCATGTAATGTGGTTCGAAGGTCTGTGCCAGCGTGACGCGGGCCTGAACGCTGGCATCGATGTTGTCGACCGGCCCATATTCGCCTGCCTCAACCAGGTAGCGGATCACGTCTTCGAAGGTTGCGCCGGGGGCAACCAGACGGTCGGGCAGGTCGAACATTGTCTTCATGCGAAGGTTCGAGTGCACCAAAATCAGTTCGCTGTCAAAGATCGAAAACGCCTGCTGGATCAGGTTCAGCCCTGCCAGCATCATCTCGTCGGTTTCGTGGTGGCCCATGGTCATCATGCAGTTCCTGTTGGACAAAACGGCCCGGCTTTGGCCGCGCAGCATCCGCGCGACCGCGCGGGCATGTCAAGCCGCATGCCGCTCTTTGGGGGTCAAATCATGCGGTGAAACAATTCGTTAGATTTCGGAAAACATCAGGAAAAAGTTGACCTGCAGGCTTTCGATCGTTCCAAATGGAAAAAGAGCCGACATACGGCCGCAGCCTGTGCATTTGGGCGACTGGGAGGAGACACTTTGGCGATATCACCGCAGGGTGCAGCGGGGCTGCACTCGATTCCGGCACTGTTGGAGCGCAATGCCAACCTGTACGGCGACCGTCCGGCCTATCGTGAAAAGGACTACGGGATCTGGCAAAGCTGGACCTGGTCAGAAGCTGCGGGCGAAATCGAGGCTTTGGCGCTTGGCTTGTTGACCCTTGGCGTGGCGCCCGGAGATCACATCGCAATCATCGGACGCAACCGGCCTTACCTGTACTGGTCTTTTGTCGCGGCGCAGATGGTTGGGGCGGTGCCGGTGCCGCTGTATTCGGATGCAGTCGCCGAAGAAATGCAGTATGTGCTGTCGCATTGTGGGGCACGGTTCGTGATTGCCGCGGATCAAGAGCAGTGTGACAAGGTCATCGAGGTGCAAGAGCACCTGAGCCATTTTGAGCAGATGATCTATGTCGATCCCCGCGGGCTGCGAAAGTATGACCACACGCATTTGCATGAGTTCAGCCAGGTGCAGGCGCAGGGACGCACTGCCCAATTTGAACTGATAGATGAGCTGACGCGTCGGCGCGAGGCGCTGGGCTATGACGACGTCTGCGTGATGCTTTACACATCGGGAACCACCGGCAAGCCCAAAGGCGTTGTGCTGTCCAACAGAAATATCATTGAAACGGCGAAAGCCAGCTCAGAGTTCGATGATCTGCGGACAACGGATTCCGTGCTGGCCTATCTGCCTATGGCCTGGGTGGGCGACTTTATCTTTTCCATCGGCCAGGCCTATTGGACAGGCTTTTGCGTGAACTGCCCTGAGGCGACCGGTACGATGTATGAAAACCTTCATGAGATCGGCCCCACGTATTTCTTTGCGCCTCCACGCTACTTTGAAGAGCGTATCACTGCATTGCTGATCCGCATGGAGGACGCCGGCACCTTCAAGAGGTGGCTGTTCAAGACGTTTATGGAAATTGCCCGTCGGACGGGGCCGAAGTTGCTGGACGGGGAGGCTGTTTCGCTCGGTGATCGACTTTTGTATGCGCTGGGTGAGCCACTGGTCTATGGTCCGGTCCGAAACCGCTCTGGCATGAGCCGGGTCCGGGTGGCCTATACTGCAGGTGAGGCAATCGGACCTGAGATCTTTGATTTCTGGCGGTCCCTTGGGATCAACCTCAAACAACTTTACGGGCAGACAGAAGCAAGCGTCTTCATCACCCAGCAGCCGGACGGCGAGGTCCGTGCCGACACCGTGGGGGTGCCGTCACCGGGTGTCGAGATCAAGATCGCCGACAGCGGCGAGGTATATTATCGCAGCCCCGGGACGTTCGTTGAATACTATAATAACCCGGAGTCGACCGCAGATACAAAGGATGCAGATGGCTGGGTTGCGACCGGCGATGCGGGATTTATCGAAGAGGACTCCGGTCATCTTAGGATCATTGATCGGGCCAAAGATGTCGGCAAGATGGCGGATGGATCTTTGTTCGCGCCGAAGTATGTTGAAAACAAGCTGAAGTTCTATCCAAATATACTTGAGGCGGTTGTCTTTGGTGCAGACCAGCCGCGTTGCACAGCCTTTATCAACATTGACCTCACAGCTGTAGGCAATTGGGCAGAGCGTAACAACATTGCCTATGCGTCCTATCAAGAGCTGGCGGGGCACCCCCTGGTGCTGGAGATGATCCAGAGCCATGTGGAAGAGACCAATGCCAGCGTGGCGCAGGACGAGATGCTGTCAGGCTGTCAGATCCACCGTTTCCTTGTGTTGCACAAGGAGTTGGATGCGGATGACGGTGAGCTGACGCGGACAAGGAAGGTGCGGCGTAAACTGATTGGCGAGAAATTTGTGGATCTCGTGACGGCGCTTTTTGATGGGTCGCAGAGTGTTTATACCGAAACGGAGGTGACCTATGAGGATGGGCGCAAGGGCAAGATCACGGCGACTTTGAGCATAAGGGATGCGGCCGTTGTGCCGGTTGGTCAGAGGATGGCGGCGGAATGACACGTGACGTGCGCCTGCGGCGACACCCCACCCGCCATCCCGTTTTTGCCTTCGGCGAGAGTATTTTTCGGAAGATAAAGGGGGTGAGCGGATCTGAGCCTTGGGGGGCGCAGAGTGCTGACAAAATGGATGCGATTGAGGTGTCAGGACCCTTTGACCGTCATTCTCGCACGGACAGTGCAAGGGTGGTTGAACAGTTCGTGCTGCCGGATGGATTGAACGCGGAGCGCAGTTGCCTTTGCTGCTGTTTGGCGGATGCTTCAGGCGGTCGGCAGAAATTGGCGGGCATTTTCGTGCAGGTTGATGCCGTTTGCCATACTTCCAAGGAGTTGTTTCAGTGAAAGACACCGAAGGATATGTCACCGCCGACGGACGCCAAATTGGCGGGGTTTTGATGGAGATGAAGGACATCACCCTGCGGTTTGGCGGGGTGGTGGCGATCAGTGAGATCAGCTTTGACATCCGCGAAGGCGAGATCCGGGCCATTATCGGGCCGAACGGGGCCGGGAAGAGCTCGATGCTCAATGTGATCTCGGGGTTTTACACGCCGAGTGAGGGCGAGGTCTGGTACAAGGGGGCAAGGCGGCCCCCGATGAAGCCCTATGAGGTGGCGCGTTTGGGTGTGGCGCGGACCTTTCAGAACATTGCCTTGTTTGAGGGCATGACGGTGCTGGACAACGTCATGACCGGGCGTCTTACGCATATGAACGCCGGGATTGCGGCGCAGGCGGTCTGGTGGGGCAAGGCGCGGGACGAGGAGATGGCGAACCGGCAGAAGGTCGAAGAGGTCATCGATTTCCTTGAAATTCAATCGATCCGCAAGACGCCCGTGGGGCGGCTGCCCTATGGATTGAAGAAGCGGGTGGAGCTGGCACGGGCGCTGGCGGCAGAACCCTCGATCCTGCTTTTGGACGAGCCGATGGCGGGCATGAACGTTGAGGAGAAAGAGGACATGAGCCGCTTTATCCTGGATGTGAACGACGAGTTCGGGACGACGATTGCGCTGATCGAGCATGACATGGGTGTGGTCATGGACCTGAGCGACCGGGTGGTTGTGATGGATTACGGCAAGAAGATCGGGGACGGCACGCCGGATGAGGTGCGCAACAATCAGCAGGTGATTGATGCTTATCTGGGGGTGGCGCATTGATGAGCCGCAGCTTGATCGCAACGGTTTTCTCGATTGTGGGAGCGGCGGCATGTGCCGCGCCGAAGGACCTATCGAGCGTCGTTTCTGATTGTGAGACCTTCGTGAGCGATAGCGGGAATGCGGAATACGCGGAACGTGAAACGCTCGATGTTTCTGGTTTCAAACGCGTAGAAATGGTTCGATCCGTTTCGCACGACAAATTGGCCCGGTCGTGTTTGATCCTCGCCAATTTTAGCTCCGCGGCGGCGGCTGATGTATCTGCTTTTGTCGAACGCGCGTCCGAGCAGATTTTGACGTCGTCTGGATCGCAGGCGCATAATTTGCCGGATGGAAAAGGGATCGCCTTTTTTCGCTGCCTTGGGTCAGACGTACTGATCACCGGAACCGTGCAAGTGGCAGAATTTGGAGCCACGCCTGAGGCAAGAGAGCGACTTGCAGACGCGGTTGGCTTCAACGCCTCACTGACGGTGTTTCGC
>JAKVCP010000016.1:0-50128 GCA_022448925.1 Paracoccaceae bacterium | reverse complement strand
AAAGACATCTTCATCACTCCTTTCGTGGACATGTGGCAGGCTCCGGATTTTCTTCTGCAGGTACTATGGGAGGGGTTGGTCTCGGGCATCCTTTATGCGCTGATTGCCTTGGGGTTTGTCCTGATCTTCCGGTCGAGCCGGATTTTCAACTTTGCCCAAGGCATCATGGTGGTTTTTGCGGCGCTGACGCTGGTGGGGCTATACGCGATGGGTGTGCCCGCCTGGATCTGCGTGATCCTGACGCTGGGGGTCATGTTCCTGTTGGCCGTGGCGATTGAGAGGGTGGTGCTGCGGCCTTTGGTGGGGCAGCCGGATATTATCCTCTTCATGGCGACCATCGGGATCACGCTGTTCCTGATCGGCTTTGGCGAGATCATCTTTGGCGGTGAAAACAAGGTGATGATCACTGAAGAGCTGGGCATTCCGACCGACAGCTATCTGCTGGAGCCCTTTGGCGGGCTGCTGATCCTGGAACAGAAGGACATCACGGCGGTGGCTGTGGCGGCCATGCTGGTGGTCGGGCTTTTGGTGTTCCTGAACCGGACACGCATGGGACGGGCCATTCGGGCTTTGGGGGATGATCACCAGGCGGCGCTGTCGGTGGGGATCAGCCTGCAGACGATCTGGGTGCTGGTCTGGTTCATTGCGGGCATCATCGCGCTGGTCACTGGTATTGCCTGGGGCGCGCGGGCCGGGGTGAGCTTTGCGTTGGAAGTGATCGCTTACAAGGCGCTGCCGGTCCTGATGCTGGGCGGTCTGGAAAGTATCGCAGGGGCGATCATCGGCGGGCTGATGATCGGCATGCTTGAGAAGCTCTTTGAGATCTACTGGGGGCAGCCCTTGCTGGGTGGCAACACAGAGACCTGGTTTGCTTTTGTGCTGGCGTTGATCGTGTTGTTGTTCCGACCGCAAGGGCTGTTTGGAGAACGTATCATCGAAAGGGTATGAGGGCGCGCTTTGCGGCGCGCCGTGGACGCCTCTGGCGGGAGTATTTGGGGAAAGATGAAGGACTGGCCGACAAGATGACACAGCGTAGTTCGGATTTCAGCGGTGTTCGTATCCGGCTTTTCATAGTTTTGCGGGGCTGGTCATGATCGGACTGAACACAGTGCTCAGAGGCTCGATCCGGGGTGCTTCGGGAGGAGGAGTGGGAATGCTGAGTGGGTTTGGGCTTGTGTGCCCTGTCGACGAAGTCGGGTGTGCCATATGGCGTGGTAGCGTGGTCATGGCGAAAGAGGAGATAGCCTGATGCTGTATCGCACGGTTGGCCAATTCAAGACGAGTTACAAAGCTGATCAGGCGCTGTTCCCTGTCCGGCAGGACGCTGTCCTTTTGTGGGTCATTCTTCTGTGCGCCTTTGTGGTGTTCCCACTGACGGCGTCGGAATTCACTTTCCAGACCTTGTTGATCCCGATCCTGATTTATTCGCTGGCGGCAATGGGTTTGAACATTCTGACAGGATATGCGGGCCAGCTGAGCCTGGGCACGGCAGCCTTCATGGGGGTTGGGGCCTATGCCTGTTACAAGATGGTCACCCTGATGCCTTGGATGAACCCAATTCTGGCTGTGCTCTTGTCAGGCTTCTTCAGCGCTGGGATTGGCGTTGCGTTTGGCATTCCGTCGCTGCGAATCAAGGGGTTTTACCTGGCGATTGCCACGTTGGCGGCTCAGTTCTTTCTTGTTTGGCTCTTCGAGAAGTGGGCCTGGTTGTACAATTACAATGCGTCGGGTGCGATTCAGGTGCCCAACCTGGATGTGTTTGGGCTGTATGTGTCCGGTCCGCTCGCGACGTCAATGACGCAGTATTATGTCGTGCTGATCATCGTATCGCTGCTGACATGGGTGTGCATCAACTTGACCCGGGGCAATCTGGGTCGGACATGGAAGGCCACCCGCGATATGGACATCGCTGCGGAACTGATTGGGATCAACCTGATGCGCTCTAAGCTGACGGCCTTTGCGATCAGTTCCTATATTGTTGGCGTGGCGGGCGCACTTTTCGTGTTTCAATGGCGCGGCGCGGCGGAACCCAATCTTTTTGATATCCCGTTGAGTTTTCAAGTGTTGTTCATCGCCATCATCGGCGGTTTGGGATCGATCCTTGGGAACTATCTTGGGGCCATCTTGATTGTGGGGTTGCCTGTGGTGCTGAACATCGTGCCGGGGGCTTTGGGCATTCCGTTGAGCTCGGCCATGGTGGAGCACTTGAACATCATGATCGTTGGATCGCTGATCGTGTTCTTTTTGATCATTGAACCACATGGGCTGAACGCACTTTGGCGTTTGATCCGCGAAAAACTCATCATCTGGCCTTTCCCGCATTAGGGGGGCCCAAAAGCAAGAAACCGTATCGACCAAACAAGATCCTAGGGAGGACTGACATGAAGCATTTGACCAATTGGGCCGCCGCTGCGGCCATGGCTCTGGCCGGCACGGCTGTCGCGGCCGAGGGAATTTATACCCCGAACCTCAGCTACCGTACCGGTCCCTTTGCAGCGACCGGCATTCCGTTGATGAACGGTCAGGCTGACTACATCAACATGCTGAACGCGCGCGATGGCGGCATTGGCGGCATGAAAATCGACTTTGCGGAGTGTGAGACCGGCTATTCGACCCAAAAGGGCGTCGAGTGCTATGAAAAGACGAAAGGAAAGGCCGTTGTGACGCAACCTTGGTCAACGGGGATCACCTTGCAGGTGTTGCCGAAGACCAATGTGGACAAAATCCCAATCCTTGCGCCGGGTTATGGGTTCTCACCCATGGCAGATGGCAAGACCTTTTCCTGGGCGTTCAACGCTCCGTCAGGGTACTGGGATGCGGCAAGCATGATCGTTCAGTACCTTGAAGGTATGGGCGATCTGAACGGGAAGAAGATTGCCTTTCTGCATCTTGACCACCCGTATGGCAAAGAGCCGGTGCCGATTTTCGAGGCGTTGGCGGCTGAGAAAGGCTTTGAGTTTCTGCCGATACCAGTCGGTTTGAAGGAGATGCAGAATCAGTCCGCGCAGTGGCTTCAGATTCGCCGTGAGCGCCCCGACAATGTTGTGATGTGGGGCTGGGGAGCGATGAACGCTGGTGCCATCACGGAAGCCGTGAAAACCAAGTACCCGATGGAGAACTTCATCGGTGTCTGGTGGTCTGGCCATGACGCAGATCTTGCGATCGTCGGCGAGAAGGGCAAGGGCTACAAGTCGATCAGCTGGTCTTTCCCCAACGCGGAGGCGCCGGTTATGGCCGACATCAGGAAGCATATTGTTGACGCGGGCAAGACAAAGTCGAACGAGACCGAAATGCAGGGCGTCTTTTATGGTCGTGGTGTCATCATCTCGGCGATTCTTGCAGAAGGCATCCGCGTCGCGCAGGCCGAATACGGCGCCGGCGACATCAGTGCTGAGCAGCTGCGCTGGGGTCTTGAGAACCTCAACTTTACGGCTGAGCGCATTGATGAACTGGGGCTGACCGGGATGATGTTGCCGTTCTCGACGTCGTGTTCGAACCACACCGGTCATTCAGGTGGCTGGATGCTTGAGTGGGATGGCGCGAAATTCGTGAAGGTGAGCGATCACCTTGAGGCGGATGTGGCGTCCTACGCGGCTTTGGCGTCTGAAAAGGCTGCTGAATACGCGTCTGCCAACGCGCCATGGCCGATGAATGAGGGTTGCGAAGGCTAAAGCCCTTGAATTGATTTTCGGCGGTCCTTGGGGCCGCCGGGAATGTCTTGAGTATTTTCGGAAAGATGAAAAGCGATGCTGGACGCTGGACAAACCGACGAGACCTTGTTGGAGGTCAACAACATCGAGGTGATCTACAACCATGTGATCCTTGTTTTGAAGGGTGTTTCGTTGAGTGTACCCAAAGGCGGCATAACGGCGCTGCTTGGAGGGAACGGTGCCGGCAAGACAACGACGCTGAAAGCCATTTCGAACCTGCTGCATTCAGAGCGGGGTGAAGTGACCAAAGGCACGATCACCTATCGTGGCGAGGCGGTGCAGGATCGGGATCCCGCAGACCTGGTGAAAAAGGGCGTCATCCAGGTGATGGAGGGGCGCCACTGTTTTGAACATCTGACAGTCGAAGAAAATCTGCTGACCGGTGCCTACACCCGCAAGGACGGGCGGGGCGCGATCGCGGCGGACCTTGACATGGTTTACAGCTATTTCCCAAGGCTCAAAGAGCGGCGAAGTTCGCAGGCGGGCTATACCTCGGGTGGTGAGCAGCAGATGACAGCGATCGGCCGCGCCTTGATGAGCCGGCCCGAGACAATCTTGCTGGATGAGCCCTCTATGGGGTTGGCGCCACAGCTGGTAGAGCAGATTTTCGAGATCGTGAAGTCGGTCAACGAAAATGAGGGCGTTTCATTTCTGCTGGCGGAGCAGAACACAAATGTGGCGCTACGGTTTGCCCATTATGGGTATATTCTTGAATCCGGACGCGTTGTCATGGATGGCCCTGCAGATGAGCTGCGCGAGAACCCGGACGTCAAGGAGTTTTACCTTGGCATGTCTGAAGAGGGCCGCAAGTCATTTCGTGATGTTCGCTCGTACCGCCGACGCAAGCGCTGGCTGAGCTGATGCAGGTAGAGCCGGACATTTGCTGTGCGGACATTCCGTGCCGGGGCCACGACAAGGATGTCGGCATGTTTTTGTCCGCGTCGACGTTCCTATCGGCCGCAAACGCGCGTGCGTGCGGTGGAAACGCCGAGCTGGCGATTGCCATACCACGCTTCGGCCAAGAGCGTGTTGCAGGTTACAAGATGAGGCTGACGCCGTCCGAAACCGTTGATGATGCGAGGGCTTGGTTGACGGTCAATTTTCCAAACGGGCTTTCGAAGGAATCGCTGTGGTTCGCGGATCGGCGCGATCCTTTGCATGCGCGGCGTCCTTTTTCGGGATTGCAGATTGTATCAATTCGCGCCGGGTCGCGTTTGAATTAGAAAATGGAGAGCGGCATGACCAGTTATTTTGATGCCCTTGAAACCCGCAGCGGGGATGAACGGGCTGCGTGGCTCGCAAAGGCGTTGCCGGAACAGATTGCGCGGGCTGCCGGCCTGAAAGGCTATGCTGAGACGCTCTTGGGTGTCGACGCATCTGGCATCGACACTGTGTCTTCGTTGGCGCTATTGCCGGTATTGCGAAAATCCGACTTGGGGGCGGCGCAATCGCATAGCAGTCCATTCGGAGGTTTCACCCGGCATCCGGCCACTGGCTTCGCACATGTGTTTCAGTCACCTGGCCCGATTTATGAACCGGGAGGAACGGATCATGACTGGTGGCGCATGGGGCGTTTTCTGAACGCTTGCGGCATTGGGCCTGGTGACATTGTGCAGAACTGCTTTGGCTATCATTTGACCCCGGCGGGGATGATTTTTGAAAATGGTGCGCGGGCCGTTGGCGCGGCGGTGCTTCCGGCGGGGACTGGGCAAACCGACTTGCAGGTGCGCGCTGCAAAGGACGTCGGGATCACGGCCTATGCCGGCACGCCGGACTATTTGAAAGTGATTCTGGATCGCGCTGACGAACTGGGTGTGCACCTTGCGATTACAAAGGCGGCGGTGGGAGGGGGCGCGCTGTTCCCGTCGCTCAGGCAGGAATATGCCGATCGGGGGATTGCCTGCCTGCAGTGCTACGCCACAGCGGATCTTGGCAACATAGCCTATGAGTCCAGCGCAATGGAAGGCATGATCGTAGATGAACATGTCATCGTTGAGATCGTGACACCGGGAACCGGACTACCTGTTTCTCCGGGACGTGTAGGAGAGGTCGTCGTGACGTCTCTGAACCCGGATTATCCTCTGATCCGTTTTGCAACCGGGGATCTAAGCGCCGTCATGCCGGGCGAAAGTCCATGTGGCAGAACGAATATGCGCATCAAGGGCTGGATGGGCCGAGCGGACCAAACGACCAAGATCAAGGGCATGTTTGTCCGCCCTGAGCAAGTGGCCGAAGTGGTCGCCCGCCATGCAGAGGTCAGCCGGGCAAGGGTCATCGCCAGTCGTGAGGGGGAAATGGACGTGATGACCGTACAGATCGAAACCGAGGCCCAGGACGCCGCGCTTTACGCGGGCACGGTGGCAGATTTGCTGAAACTTAAGGGGCGCATCGAGATTGTTGCAAAAGGGTCGCTTCCCAACGATGGCAAAGTGATTGATGATCAAAGGGTCTATGAGTGATCCAACCCGGAGGATGACATGCTCAGATCCATAGTGTGGGCTGCCGCCTTTCTCGCAGCTTTGGTGGTCACCAAAGCTCAGGCCAAGGATATTGCCTATCTGATTAGCAACAGTGCCTACGACACCTATGAAAACGTGCCTGCAAAAGGCCGTGGCAACGACATAACGCGCGTCCTTGATGCTGTCGGCTTTGACGTGACGCGGGCCGAGGATATGACCGCCGACCGACTGTCGGTCCTCGGCGCATCGATTCTGCGCGATGCCCGCGAGGCGGACACCTTGCTGATCTTCGTGATGGGACATGTTGTGTCGGGGCCTGCCGATGCCTGGCTTTTGGGCCGTGACGCCAAGGGTGTGAATGCGGTGTCTGCAGGCCAAAGCGGGCTGTCTTTGACTGCTCTTGCGGCGATTGGCGCGCGCCTTCCCGGGCGTGCAATCCTTTTGGTTGCGGACAATGATCAGACACCTGAACTGGGCTATGGCATGCGGGACGGGTTAGGGGGCCTGCATTTGCCTCAGGGGGTGACCTTGGTCAACGGAGACTTTGCAACGCTGAAAACACTTGTGCGCAAAGGGCTTTTGGAACCGGACCAATCCATGGCGTCGCTGCTTGCTGCCTCGAACGGGAATTTGAAGGTGCATGGCTATGTCTCAAACCGTCCTCTGTTTCCGGCAGAGCGGTCTCAATCGCCAGATCTGAACCGTGCAGGATTGATCGAAAGCGGATACTGGCAGGCAGTCGAAGAAATTGGCACGCGCAAGGCTTATGAAGCCTACCTTGATCGGTATCCAGACGGTGCAAGGGCAGGGCAGGCGCGTCAGCGGCTGGGTGCGTTGCAGCCGGCAGATCCCATCAAGGACGCCCAAGCGGTCGAGGCTGCGTTGGGCCTGGATCGCGATGCCCGCCGCCTAGTGCAACGCGATCTTGATATTCTGGGCTTCAACCCCCGTGGTATCGACGGCATTTTTGGTCCCAGCACCCGGGCGGCTCTGCGAAAATGGCAAGAAGCCAACAATTTCATTGTGACCGGATATCTGGACCGGGCCCAAAGAGCGGTCCTGCGTCAGGCGGCCAAAGCCCGCGCGTTTGAACTCCAGAAAGAAGCAGAAGACCGCAGAAGACAGGCCGAGGCTGCGGATCGTGACTATTGGCTCAGGGTTTCGGCAAGTCAGGACGCGGCTGGTTATCGTCAGTATTTGCAAAGGTATCCGGATGGATTGTTCGCTGACAAGGCGCGTGGGCGGCTGGACGCCATTGAAAACGCGTTGCGCGGGCAAGCTCAACGTGCCGAACGAGAGGCCTGGGACCGGGCAAGGACCGCCAACTCCATTGCTGGCTATGAGCGATATCTGTCGCGCTATCCGCGTGGAAATTTTGCCGAGACCGCCCGCCAACGCATCAAGGCTTTGAAGGATGAAATCGCCCAGCGTGAGCGGTTCCGAGCGGCGGCAGCCGCCGAGAAGTCCATCATCAGTGGCGGGGCCATGGCGCTGATCGTGGAAACACGTCTTGCGCAACTGGGCTACCAACCGGGCAATGTCGACGGGGTGTTTGATGAGAAGACGCGCCGCGCCATCCGGCAGTACCAGCGCGCGGTCAAGATTGATCCAACAGGATATATCGGGCAGCGAACCTTGGTGTTGCTGCTCAGCGGTCGAAACTGACGCTTCGTCTGCCCTGTCACACGGCGTGATTTTACCAACAAAGACGCCGCGTGGGCTTGCAGCCCACGCGGCACATCGGTAACCCGGATTGCATGCGGATCGTTCGGGATTATCAGTACATTTCATCACAGGACCGAGGCGCCAGTGTCGCCATCGGCAATTTTGATGGTGTCCATATCGGCCATCAATCGGTCATGGAGATTGCACGGGCTGCTGCGCCAGATGCCCCTTTGGGTATCCTGACCTTTGAACCGCATCCTCGCGAATACTTTGCACCTGACGGTCCTCCGTTTCGACTGATGAGCCATATTGCACGCACCAGCAGGCTCGAAAAACTGGGCGTTGAAATTCTGTATGAATTGAATTTCAACGCAGCCTTGGCCGCGTTGACCCCAGAAGAGTTCGCCCGTGATGTCATCGCTGACGGGCTAGGCCTGCGCCATGTGGTTGTCGGTGCTGATTTCTGCTTTGGCAAAGGGCGGTCCGGCACCGCAGAGGATCTGCAGCGTTTTGGAGAACGGTTTGGTTTTGGCGTGACAATTGCCCGCTTGCTTGAGGGTCAAAATGGGCAGGTTTCATCAACCGCCATCCGAACGGCCCTTGCCGAGGGCCGTCCAAGGGAGGCAGCCGCTCAGCTGGGGCATTGGCACCGGATCGAAGGCATGGTGATCGGCGGTGAGCAGCGCGGACGCGAATTGGGGTATCCAACGGCCAACATGTCCATCGACGGTCTGCACCTGCCGCGTCTGGGCGTCTATGCCGTTCTGGTCGATATTCTAGATGGCCCGCATGCAGGCAGCTACCGGGGGGCTGCATCGCTTGGGGTGCGTCCAATGTTTGGCGAGAATATGCCCAATCTTGAGACCTTTATTTTTGATTTCAGCGGGGATCTTTACGGGTCGACCATCTCAGTGGCTTTGGTGGAATATCTGCGCCCAGAGGTGAAGTTCGATGGGCTGGAGGCGCTGATTGCGCAAATGGACAGTGATTGCGCCCGCGCCCGCGAGATCCTGGCAGCCCTATGAGCGATCCGATTGACCGTTTTGGCCTGACCGCCCGGTTCTGGGAAAACAAGCCGCTTGCCAAAATGACCCCGCAAGAGTGGGAAGCGCTCTGTGATGGCTGCGGGAAGTGCTGTCTGAACAAGCTTGAAGACGAAGACACCGGCCATGTTGAGCTGACCCGCGTCGCGTGTCGGCTGTTTGACGACAGCACCTGCCGTTGCGCTCAATATGAAATTCGGCACCAGTTCGTACCTGAATGCATTGTGATGACGCCGGACAACATCGATCAACACGCCTACTGGATGCCTGAAACCTGTGCCTACAGACTGTTGTGGGAAGGCCGGCCACTGCATGACTGGCATCCACTGATCTCAGGAAATCCTTCCAGCGTACATGCTGTGGGCGTCTCAATGCAAAACCGGACGGTTGCTGAATTCGATGTCCACGAAGACGACTGGGAAGACCACATCATAGAGGAGCCGCTCTAGAATGTTCTTTGCGTCTGACAATTCTGGTCCTGTTCATCCGTCTGCCTTGGCGGCCCTGGAGCGCGCGAATACGGGCCATGTCATGGGCTATGGCAACGATGCGCTGACCGCGCAGGTGGCAGATCGGATCCGCGACCTGTTCGAGGCGCCGGGCGCTGCGGTTTTTCTGGTGACCACCGGCACGGCAGCCAATGCGCTGGCGCTGTCAACACTGGTGCAGCCGTACGACGCGGTCTTTTGTACGCCACACGCCCATATTCACCTCGATGAAGGCAACGCCCCTGAGTTCTTTACCAGCGGCGCCAAACTGTCGGTTGTGCGCGGTGATGACCGCATGACCCCCGCTGCATTGGCGGACCGCATTGCCTTTTTGCAGGGGTTGGGACTGGGCGGCGCGGTGCCGCAGGCGGTGTCACTGACGCAGATGACAGAGATGGGCAACCTCTACGAACTGAACGATCTGCGAGAGATTTGTGCCATGGCTGCAAAGCATGGTCTGTCGGTGCATCTGGATGGCGCGCGCTTTGCCAATGCCTGCGTTGCGCTTGGGTGCACACCGGCTGAAATGACCTGGAAGGCCGGCGTGGACGTGGCTGTTTTTGGCGGGACAAAGAATGGCTTGATGGGGGCTGAGGCGGTGATCTTTTTTGATCCCGACCATGGTCGTGACTTTGAGTTGCGCCGCAAGCGTGGGGCTCATCTGTTGTCAAAGTATCGCTATCTGGCGGCGCAGATGTCAGCCTATCTGGCCGATGACTTATGGATCACACTGGCGCGGCAGGCCAATGCCAATTGCGCGCAGCTGGTGCAGGGGCTTGATGCGGTTTCAGGATTCCAGCGCGCCAACGACGCACGCGGAAATGTTGCCTTCTTCACCGTGGCACGTGGTCTGCATCATAGATTGAAGGAAAGCGGCGCGGCATATGTGCTTTGGCAAGGCTCCGACGACGGGCACGAGGACGATCCGGTGATGCTGCGTTTTGTGTGCGACTGGTCTTTGGATCCCGATCTGATCACAGAATTTACGCAGATGGCTGGCGACCTCTGAGGCTCAGTAGCTGAATTCTTTATAAATCCGTGTCAAATCACCATCCCAGGCGGTGCTGTATTCATCCAAAAGCTCGTCCGCGGGCACCTGGCCGGTTTCGATACTTTCCTTCAGCGCATTCAGAAAATGCGTCTCATCAGGGATCAATCCCCCAGCTCCGGGCATGGCACGGGCCTTCAGACCTGTTTCGGCGATGTCGAGAACCTCGCGTGCCAGGTCATGCATGTTCAGGTTCCCGACCTGTGCCTGCAGACCTGAAACACTGGCAGCGACCCTCAGCTCTTCGCGGGTTTCGGCGTCCCAGCCTTTGACCAGATCCCAGGCCGCGTCTAGCGCCGCCTGATCATAGCACAGACCGACCCATAAGGCCGGCAGAGCACACAGTCTGCGCCAGGGGCCGCCATCTGCACCGCGCATTTCTATGAACTTTTTGACCCGCGCCTCTGGGAAGATCGTGGTCAGATGGTCGGCCCAATCACTCAGCGTGGGTGTTTCGCCCGGCAGGGCCGGCAGCTCACCTTTCAGGAAGTCCCGAAAGCTCATGCCCAGCGCGTCGATATACGTCCCGTCTCGGTAGACAAAGTACATCGGCACATCCAGCGCATATTGTACCCAGGCTTCAAAGCCAAACCCCTCATCGAACACAAAAGGCAGCATCCCCGTCCGGTCATCGTCCAGATAGCGCCACACCCGGCTGCGCCAGCTTTTGTGGCCGTTGGGTTTGCCTTCAAAGAAAGGAGAATTGGCGAACAGCGCAGTCGCCACGGGTTGCAGCGCCAGCGCCACGCGCATTTTCTGTACCATGTCTGCCTCGGATCCGAAGTCCAGGTTGACTTGAACGGTACATGTTCTGCGCATCATGGTGGTGCCTGACGTGCCGACCTTTTCCATATAGGCATCCATCAGCTTATAACGCCCTTTGGGCATCAGGGGCATCTCTTCGTGATGCCAGATCGGAGCCGCGCCCAACCCGATAAAGCCCACGCCGATTTCATCGGCAATGTGCTTGACCTGGTCCAGGTGCACGTTCACTTCGTCACAGGTTTGATGGATGCTTTCCAGCGGGGCCCCCGAAAGCTCTAGTGCGCCGCCGGGCTCCAGACTGATATTGGCGCCGTCCTTTTCCAGACCGATCAGGTTTCCGCCTTCCTCGATCGGAGCCCAGCCGTGGCGGTGCTGCAACCCCGTCAAAACGGCTTTGATCGAGCGCGCGCCGTCATAGGGCAGCGGCTTCAAGGTGTCCTTGCAGAAACCGAATTTTTCATGTTCGGTGCCGATCCGCCATTCGTCGCGCGGTTTGCACCCGTCCTGCAGGTATTCGGCCAGTTGTTCGTGACGTTCAATCGGACCGCCGCCGGACTGGGGTATGGACATGGGATGCTCCGATAGCTGGCTGTTTCTGGGCCAAGGCATGCTCAGAATTTCAGTCGGTGTCAATGCAGGCGATTGGACCGTGGGGCGGTGGGACCTTTGCGCCAGATAACAACCCGGTGAACGGTTGCAGACTGCATCTGTTGCAGCATCCATTCGGTGCGAATGCCGGGCAGCGTCGCAAAGGCGTCAAACAACGCATCCGCGCCCTTGGCGGTGATTGGAATTTGCAGGGGCTCTATACCTGGTTGCAGCAATTCCCAGTGAGGAGGGCGGGCAGTTGCATCCAGCGACAGGCTTTGCAGATCTGCCAGATCGATCAGACCGCCATTCAACGGACCAAAATAGACCACGCGGCCTTCGTTGACCTGCACCACACCGGGGCCGCCACCCCCTTGCCGGAACCGCCCGCGCTGCAGACCGGTCACGATCAGTGCGGCTCCGCAGGCGGCCACGATGTAGCCGATGTACTGTAACAGGCCACCCGAGAAAAAACCCCAGTAGAGGCCAAGTGCCGTGACCGCGCCACCGATCAAGGCTTCGTTCCAACGGGCAATGAAAGCTGCGGCTTCGGGCCGGATCAAAGACATGAGTTAGGGGCCTTTCGAGGGACACAAAGCCAACATAAGGGGCCGGGTGAAAATTCCAACATCTGTGCTGCACGACGAAGCGCCGTATACTGCGTTTCAGACAAGCCAGCAGGCTTTGGGTGTCACGCGTCCGACGGTGGCCAGGGCGCCTGTCTGCGGGCGACGCCATGCCACGCTTGGCGGTGGAGCGACGCAGGGCGGAACCTGGGCGCGGTTCATGTTGGGTTACGTCCAGTCGCCAAGCTGCATTTGCCAAATGGTCAAGGCCGCGACGACGGCTGTATCGGCTCGCAGGATACGGGGTCCAAGGCTGACCACATGGGTTTGGGGCAGCGCCCCAAGTCGTGTCCGTTCGGTCTCTGAAAAGCCACCTTCCGGGCCAATCAGGATCGCCCAGCTTCCGGGCACGGCAGAATCCAGACGTCGCGTTGTTCCGGCCTCTGCCTCGTCGCAGAACATCAGATGCCGCTCTGTTGGCCAGTTGGCCAACACCTGATCCAGTTTCTGCAGAGCCGTGACCTCGGGCACATAGGTGCCGCCGCATTGTTCTGCGGCTTCGATGGCGTGGGCCTGCAGGCGATCCTGTCTGATGCGGTCCGAGTTGGTGAACGCGCTGTGGATCGGCAGGATTCTTGCGGCGCCCATTTCTGTTGCTTTTTCGACGATGAAATCGGTGCGCGCCTTTTTGATGGGCGCAAACAGCACCCAAAGATCCGGGGGCGCCTGCAGAGGCTTTGTCCGCGTTTCGCAGATCAACGTGCCGCCACGCTTGCCGGCTTCGGCGATCCTGGCCCGCCATTCGCCGTTTTGTCCGTTGAACAACAGAACCAGGCCACCTGTCGTTTGCCGCATCACCCCGAACAGGTAATGTGCCTGATCCCGCGTCAGCGCAACCGCTTGCCCCTCTGACAGGGGGTGGTCTACATAAAGTCTGATCTTGGCCGTCATGGAGCATACCTTATGTCCGGCAATTCCCACATGCCAGAGGCCAATGGCCAGGTTTCGGATGCTGTGAAAGGCAATTGGGTCGACTATTTGGCTCCGGCTGGCGTGCGACCCTATCTCAGGCTGTCACGCGCCGACAGACCAATCGGGACATGGCTTTTGTTGCTGCCATGCTGGTGGGGCCTGTTGCTGGCGATGTTGCATGACGGGCACGCACGGTGGGAAGACCTTTGGATCTTTGTCGGATGTGGTCTGGGTGCCTTTCTGATGCGTGGCGCTGGCTGCACCTGGAATGACATCACCGATCGAGAGTTCGACGGTCAGGTCGCCCGTACGGCGTCACGCCCGATTCCATCGGGGCAGGTCACCGTCCGTCAGGCACTGGTCTGGGCTGTGCTGCAGGCTCTGGTCTCTTTTGCAATCCTGCTGACGTTTCACCCCATGGCCATCCTCTTGGGTGTCCTGTCCGTGGTTCCGGTGGCCATCTACCCATTCGCAAAACGCTTTACCTGGTGGCCGCAGGTTTTTTTGGGCATTGCCTTCAATTGGGGCGCGCTTCTGGCATGGACCGCCCACACCGGGTCGCTGAGTTGGCCACCGGTGGTGCTGTATTTGGCGGGCATGTGCTGGACGTTGTTCTACGACACGATCTATGCGCATCAGGATACCGAGGACGATGCGCTGATTGGAGTCAAATCAACCGCGCGTCTGTTTGGTGACAATACGCCCCGATGGCTTGCCTGGTTTCTGGTCATGACAGTGGCACTGATGGGCTATGCGATCATCCTTGCAGTTCCTTCGGGGGAAATCGGTATGATGGTGCTGTCTCTGGTCGGGCCTTGGACATTGGGCTGGCATCTCATGTGGCAGATGCGTCGTTTCAACCCTGATGACGGCCATGGGCTGATGATGCTTTTCCGGTCAAATCGGGATGCCGGACTGTTGCCTCTGCTGTTTTTCGCTCTTGCTCTCTTCGCGTGATTGAACACAAGGCCTTGTCATCGTATCAACCCTGCAGCCAGTTAACTAACCGGAACCAAAATGCGGTTGTCCTCCATCTTTGTGATTTTGGGTGCCTTCGTCCTGGCCATGTTGTTCAGCGTTGTCGCGGCGGGATTCTCTGTTCAGATCATCGAAAGCAGCGCGTCGACAGGCGTGCGCCAGGAACTGGACAAACAAGGGCTGGTTTGGGCTGATGCCGACACCAATGGCCTGCAGGTGTTTCTTATGGGAACCGCCCCGACAGAGGCCGCCCGCTTCGAAGCCTTAAGCGCAGCGGGCCGTGTGGTGGACGCAGCCAGGGTGATCGATCAAATGAATGTTGCCGAAGCCGCCGCGCTGGAGCCGCCGCGGTTTTCTCTGGAGATGTTGCGCAATGATGCCGGTCTGTCGCTGATCGGCTTGATGCCAAAAATGACGGATCGGGAACGCTTTGTCGGTCGCATTCTGTTGCGGATTGGCGCCGAGGTTCCCGTTTCTGATTTCATGGAAGTTGCCGACTTTCCCGAACCTGAGGGATGGCGCGAATCTTTGGATTTTGCGGTTCTGGCGTTGCGGGATCTGCCGCGTTCAAAAATTTCGGTTGAAGCCGGGCGCGTGACCGTCAAGGCCATGGCCGACAGCCCGGCAGCCCGCGACGAGATCGCCGCCGAGTTGACCCGTCGCGCAGCGCCTGACGTCGCGCTTGATCTGCAACTGACCGCGCCGCGACCTGTGATCACCCCTTTCTCTTTGCGGTTCCTTCTGGATCAAGGGGTCGCCCGGTTTGATGCATGTTCTGCCGACAGCCCCGAGGCACAAAGCCGAATTCTGGCAGCCGCGGCAGCTGCAGGCGCCGAGGACACCGAATGCGTGATTGGCCTTGGGGTGCCTACCGGCCGTTGGTCCGAAGCTGCAGCGCTGGGCATCAACGCGCTGGCGCAACTGCAGGGCGGATCGCTGACCTTTGCGGATGCCGATATTTCGTTGATCGCGGCAATGGGCACACCGCAACCCCTGTTTGATCAGGTCATCGGCGAGTTGGAAAACGCCTTGCCCGAGGTGTTTGTCCTGCATGCGGTCTTGCCCAAACCTGTGGCAGCTGACACCCAGGAAGCGGGCCCGCCAGAGTTTGTCGCCACTTTAAGCCCTGAAGGCGATGTGCAATTGCGCGGTAGGATTGACTCAGAGATCTCCCGTCAATCCATCGACAGCTACGCCCGCGCCCAATTCGGATCTGACGGCGTGCATACGGCCGCACGGGTTGACAGCGCGTTGTCTCAGGCCTGGTCATTGCGTGTGCTTGCGGCACTGCAGGCGCTTTCTCATCTTTCAAACGGCGTGGTGACTGTGACCCCCGACGATCTTGCCTTGTCGGGCAACACCGGCAATGAAGAGGCACGGGCAGAGATCGCAGGCTTGCTATCGGAAAAGTTGGGAGAAGGGGCCCAGTTCGATCTCAAGGTCACCTATGTAGAGGCGCTGGACCCTGTCAAAGCCATCCCGACGCCGCAACAATGCGCCGACAAGATCACAGAGATCATTGGCGATCGAAAGATCACCTTTGAGCCGGGGTCGGCCAAGCTCGACGAAAGCGCCAACGACATCATGGATGAGTTGGCCGAGCTGTTGAAAATCTGCGGGGCTCTGCCGCTTGAGATTGCAGGACATACCGACAGCCAGGGGCGTGAAACCATGAACCTGAACCTCAGCCAGTCCCGGGCGCAGGCAGTTCTTGATGCACTCAGCAACCGCCGGGTGCTGACCAAGACATTCCGTGCCCGTGGATATGGCGAGGCGCAGCCGATCGCTGACAACGGCACTGAAGAAGGCCGCGAGGCAAACCGGCGGATCGAGTTCACGCTGATTGATCTGGAGGCAGAGGCCGCCGAAGCAGCAGCCAATGCCGAGCAAGAGCCGTCAGAGGGAGACGAGGCAGCCCCCGAGGAGGAAAAGGCCAATGAATAGGACCGAGTTCATTATCGCCACTGCGATCATTCTGTTTGTGGCTTTTTGTCTGGGCTGGTTTGCACATTGGCTGGTGCATCGCTTCACGCGGGTCAGCCAGACGGATGTCGACCAGTTGGAACGGATGAGCCAGGAACTGCACGAAGCCGAAGAAACCCGCGATCAAGCGATCACTTATTTGCAGCAGCGTGAGGCAGAGCTGACCAACCAGTTGACCCAGACCGAGGCGGAGCTGGCTGCGGCGATGGAAGGACTGCGCGTCTCTCGGCACGAGGCTGAAGAGTTGCGGGCCTATGTCGAACGGATCCACGCTGGCTGACGGACCCATCCGGTTCGAGTGTCCGGTCCTTTAGGCAGGTGGGATGTGTTGATTGCAGTGTGGTGCTGTGCTTATGCTTGCTGGATCGTGATATGTGCTGCCGGACGGGTGGGTTGCACAGGTCCGGCGCACTGGTAGAGCCTAAGGCCCATGAGTGAGAGGACGCTTCATTGGCAAGTCACAACGGGGGTCCGTGCCTAGGCGACACAACGGGCTTTGATCACAACGGGTTTTGATCAAAACGGGCTTTTATCGCGTGTCGCCGGGTCGTTTGGCACCGAAGAGATGCCTTTGCGAGGGCTAGTGAGGGCCGCGACAGATACGAGGGGTCGCTCTCAGTCGAACTTGCGAGAGGGTGCCAAGACCTTGGCTTCGCCGATCAACACCTTCTTGCCATCGACCGCACAATGACACTCCAGCGTGACGCGGCGTTTTGCATGGTCGATGTCGGATACCTTGACTTCAGCATACACCATGTCGCCCGGCCGTACCGGGGCAAGGAACTTCAGCGTTTGACCCATATACACCGTGCCATGGCCCGGCAGCTGTTCGCCAATCACGGCCGAAATCAAGCCCGCCGTCAGCATTCCATGTGCAATGCGTCCCTGAAAGATTGTGTCCTTGGCATAGGCATCGTCCATGTGCACCGGATTGTGGTCCGTCGAGACTTCAGCAAACATCTGGATATCCCGGTCTGTGACCTGTTTGCGCAGATGCCGGGTCATCCCCATTTCGATGTCCTCGATGCAGATTGTGCCCCGGGGCATATTGTCTAGCATACCATGCTCCCTAACCTTTCCTCGCAATAAATGAACCGCGAGTCGATTTCTCGTGCAACTTTATTACTTCGCAATTGCAGAAAATCAAGGAATTTGTGGGGTGCGATGAAGGCTTCTTTCGTCACATGATCTTGTCTGTCTCTTGTCTGTGGGTCAGGTTGGCCCGTTTTCCACAGGGTGTGGCGCGGCGTCTCTTCACGGCTCTTCAGCCATTTGCGTCCGGTTGGGTCACCTGGGCGATGCGGGACCAGAGGCGCAACGCAACATCATGTGTGGATGGCCAAGAGTGTCGGTGCCGACCCCGAGCCGCCCCTTATGGAACGCGCGCTTGACCCGGCAGATCCCGGCGTGTCGCCAAGATACAACATGAACTGCCGGGGCCGCGCGCCCGGCTGTTGGCAAGATGTCAGCGCAGAAAACCAATCGCATATCGAGGCGCGGCATTTTGCCCGGCAAGAAAGGCATCAAGTGCGGCTGGGTCCGGCTGATCGCCGGTTTTGGTTTCGGCTGCGGCCAATCCGCCTGTGATGAAAAGAGCGTCAATGTCTTCGCCCGATGCGCCCGAAATATCGGTGTGAACGCCATCGCCGATGGCCAGGATACGGTCGTTTGACGTGTCCTTGCCCAAAGCAACAAGCCGTCGCCGTGCCAGATCATAAATGGGCGGATGGGGCTTTCCGAAATAAAGGCTTTCGCCGCCCATCTCTGTGTACAATTGGGCAATTGCACCGGCGCACCATTCGCGGTTTTCACCGCGGTCCACGACAATATCGGGGTTGGCGCAAAGCAGTTTAAGCCCCATTTGTTTAGCCAACAGCAGCTGAGGTCGATTGATTGCCGGATCTTCCATCGGGTCAAAGGGTCCACAACAGACAATGCCTTCGGCTTCATTAAGTGGCACTTGTTTTATTTCGACCGGTGTATCGATCACCTTCAGCGGATCAAAGAACGGCAGATCGTGGCGCTGCCCCATGAACCAGACCTTTTGACCCACGGCCCCTTGAAACATCGCAGAGCGGGCGCTGTCTCCGCTGGTTGCAATGTCGTCATATGCGTCTTGGGGCACCTGGAAGCGCACCAGTTGTTTGGCGACCTCATGCCGTGACCGGGGCGCATTGGTCACCAGCATTACGGTTCCCCCTGCCAGGCGAAAGGCCTGCAAGGCCGCGACTGCATCAGGGAACGCAGTCATGCCATTGTGCACACAGCCCCAAAGATCGACGAACAAGGCGTCATACTGCTGCGACACGGCGGACAGATTTTCAATAATCTGTGTCATTTGGATCTCCGGCTGAAAGTGTTTGGCACCTTGCTGAACCCAAAAGCAAAAATAGGCAATGGTTCTGTCATGACGCTGGCTTGGCTTTGGTATCTACAGGCAACAGGTGCCGCAGGTGCGCCTTGCCAGTGACTTTACCTTTGGCCCGGCAAAAAAGGGCGCAAGCCATGCCTGCGCCCATCGACAGCCGATCAAAATCGGAAACTCTCAGACCTTCAGATTCGGAATGATCTGCTTTTTGCGGCTCACGACGCCCGGCAAGACGACAGTGTCGCCGTCGACGGCGGCGTCAAAGCTTTTGGCTGCAACCGACTTCACCAGGTCGTTTGGCACCAACAAGGTCGATTCCTCGTTCAGAATGTCGACCACAAACAGCAGAACCTGGTCTACGCTGTCTTCCTTGGCAACGGCCGTCATCGTGTCCATCAAGGATGCCTTGCGGTCCAGAACAGTCGCAGGCGAGGTGGTTTCAAGAACTGAAACACGGAACTTTGTGCCGTCGACTTCATATTCTTTGCTGTCCATCCGCAAAAGATCTGCATCTGAAAAAGCGCTGACATCAGATTTTGCGGCAAACATCTCAGCCGCATATGTCGGGATGTCGATGCCCAGATCGGCAGCAAGTTTTTCCGCGACGGCCTTGTCATGGTCGGTTGTGGTTGGCGAACGGAACTCAAGCGTATCCGACAAGATGCAGCTAAGGGCGGCGCCCTTGATGGGCGTGGGCATCTTGGCCGCATCGTCGCCGATCAGATCCATCATGATGGTTGCTGTGCAGGCCAGCGGACGCACAGTGATGTCGATTGGGCCTTTGGTTTCCAGGCCACCAACCAATTTGTGATGATCAATGATGGCCCGAATGTCGGCACCGTTTATGCCGTCGGGAAGTTCGGCGGGGTTGTTGGTGTCGACAATCACAACCGGAGTGTCTGCTGCAACTCCGTCAAGGATTGCCGGCTTATCAAGGTTCCAGTGTGTCAGCATAAACGCTGCTTCGGTGTTGGGCTCTCCCAGCAGTGCGGGGACTGCGGCTTCGCCTTTGATTTCGTTCAGGTACCATGCCCAGATGATCGGGGCGCCGGTGCTGTCGGTATCAGGGGATTTGTGGCCAAAAACCTGGGTGGTCATCTAAGGGTCCTCGTGGGAGAAAAATCAACAACGCGCGCCTTATAGGCAGAGCCGGCCCTGTTGTCACGACACCGACCTGCGACTTACCGTCAGTCCAGCCTTGCATTGGGGACATGTCGCTGTTCGGTGAGCCCAAGGCGCCGGCGGCTCCAACCTGTCCCGACAGAGGGGCAGGCGCCCCAACCGCGCGTCAGCGCTTGTCCAGTGTGCACCAAAGGTGCACGCCGCTAGGTTGAGACCTGTTCGCGCAGAATAGAGGCCGTGATCGAGATCATCAGGTAGATGCCGGAGAAGATCAAGAACGCCAGGATTGTATTCTCAAACGCCCGAGGATAACTGGGATCTTCTGAGGCCACGGGCTCTACGCTTGTGGTCAGATAACGCGCCTGGCTGTCTGCATCCCGGCGCGCCTGCTCAAGCCGCTCCAGAGCGGCTTGCAACATCAGGTCGCGCGTTGCCAGATCTGCCTGAGCCAATTGGATCTGAACAGAGACTTCGGCCAAAGAGGTCTCTCCTGCCGAAGCGGTGGTCATTTGCGCGTTCAGTTCTGTCAACAGCGTGTTCAGACGCCGGATGTCGCCGCGCAACCCCTCAACCTTGGCGGCATTGGGGCGCGCATTGTCCAGTTGCGCCTGTAAATCCAGTGACTTTTCCTGGATTTGAACCTCGATGTTGTTGATCTGCCCGCGCAGGGCGGTGATCCGACCCTCTGGATCCACGATGGACCCCTCTTGTTGCAAGCGAACCAGTTTTTCCTGCGCCTGTGCCCGCGCCTCTTCCGCATCTTCCAACCCCTGTGTGGCGTCCGCCACAGCATTGGACCGTTTGCGCAGTGACAGGTTGTCAACCCGCTCTTCGGCATAGCCGATCAAAGCCGCGCTGAAGGCTGCTGCGGCGGAGGGTTCGGCAGCCGCGATTTCCATTCGAATGACACCTTCGGTTGGATCATAGCCGATCTCGATGTTGCGTTTGTAGGTGCGATACGCCTCTTCGTTCGACGGATTTTCACTCATGCGCTGAATCGGATCGATCCACTCCTGAGTGTAATGCGCCTTGAAGCCTACGTCCTTGTCCAGCCGCAACATGGCGTCCTTCGACTGCAGATAGGATTGCACCGCGATTGCATCCTGGTTCGTGGCAAATTGCGTGCCGCTGAACAGGCCGCCCAGGTTGCCGCCACTTTCCGCTTTCAGAATCAGGAACTCGGACTTCGTGGCATACATTGGTGTCGCCACCACGTAGTAATAGAAGCCGGCCAGGAACGTTGGAAGAAACACGAAAAAGGCAAGTCGCGTCATCAAGAGCAGCATCTTGCGACGGCGTCGGTTCACCAGGTCGCGCTGGACCTTCATGATTTCTGCGGCCCGGCGCTCACTTGGGCTTGCCACATCCGTTGAGGGCAAATGTGACTTGTCGACGACCTTGGTGACGGGCAGCTTGGCTTGGGTTGGCTTGTCCTTGGGAACAGGCAGTTTTGTTTCATCTGGTTTCGGCGTGTCGCCTGTCACCAAATCCAGAGCCATATCGCGTTTAAACGGATTGATACCCTTTTCGCGCAAAAGCCGGACAGCGTCATAATCAGAGGTCGGCGCCAGCCCGTGTTTTTGCGCCACGCGGCGGGCCATGCGCAACTGGCGACCTGTCAGGCCTTCGCGGCGGATCGCGTCAAGATTCACTTCGCTTTGCGGCTGCGGTGCAACGTCAGCGGGTGCCGTTTTTTGGCCTTGGGGCGACAACGGGCGCAGGCGATATTTCTTAGCCTTGGGTTTCATAGTCATAGAGCTTTTTCGCTTCTTCCAAGGTGTTAAACATCCGGATTCTGCCATCCATCAGAACAGCGGCTTTCCGCACAAACTTTTGCAAGATCTCAGGCTGGTGCGAGACAATGATGATTGTCGCTGTCTTCAGCTTTTCGGCAAGAATTTCGGACGCGCGCCTGTTGAACTCAACATCTGTTGAGTTTGGCATGCCTTCGTCGATCAGGTAAATGTCGAAATCCAGCGCCAGCATCAGCGAAAAGGTGAACCTGGCCCGCATTCCCTGCGAGTAGGTGCCGATCGGTTGGTCAAAATACTCCCCAAGGCCGCAAAGCCATCGGCAAAATGCTTCGACATAGTCGGGGTCCAACCCGTAGAGACGCGCGATAAAACGGGCGTTTTCCATCGCGGACTGACGAGAGATAACGCCTCCCATAAAGCCAAGCGGGAAAGAGACGCGACTGGTGCGGGTGATAACGCCTTCGTCGGGTTTTTCCAGACCTGCCATCATCTTGATCACGGTTGTCTTGCCAGTGCCGTTCGGCGCCAGGATGCCCAAAGATGTCCCTTGGTCGACCCGAAACGATACCCTGTCCAGAATCACCTTGCGGCGGGTCCCGGTCCAGAACGACTTACTGACGCTGTCGAACTCAAGCATCCGGTCTTCCTGATACTGCTGCTCTTGGCCCTATTTCCGGGCGTCATTGGGATTGTGGTACCTCGAAAATCTGACCGTATTATGGCCCGGATTGGAAACAAAATACAGTGACACGGAAACAGCGGGTAAAACGACAGCGGGCCACCGAAAAACCGTGGCCCGTGTCTGGCGTGCTGCTCTGAGATCAAAGCTCTTGTTTTTGAACTCGGAAAACGATCCCTGCAACGATGGAAATGCCGGCGGCAGCAAAGCTGAGCAGGGCGCCCATTTTGGCGGCATCCTGAACCGATCCGGGTTCAAACGCCACTGTGGCCACGAAAAGGGACACGGTAAAGCCGATAGCGGCGACAAAGCCGATCACGACCAGATCGATAACCCGCATGCCCTGCGGTATGCCCAGTCGTAGCGGCACCGCAGCAAACCACCCAAACAGCAGGATGCCCACAGGTTTGCCGATGATCAGCCCCGCCAGAACCAGCCAGGTTGCATCCCCGATCGAGCTGAACTCAACACCCGCGTTCAGCAGGCCGAAGAAAAACAGCACCACCTCAACCGGGTGTTTCAGCAAATGCTCACACTCGTTCAGCAGATCGGTCAGGTATTTCTCGGCCTCGCTGAAGATCCCAAAGGCGCGGTCGGCATGGGGCAGGGTTGGCACGATTGGCAAAAGACCCAGTGCCGGGTGCAGACCGGATTGTGCAAAGCCGTACCAGCTGCAGGCTCCTGCCAGCAGGTAGGGCCAGAAATGGAGACGTTTGCGCACCCAGCTTGAGGTCGGGCGCGCCTGCTTGCCGCGGTCCATGACGCGTGGCAGCCAGTTGAACAACACATAGACGCCGATGGCCGCTGCAAGCGAGAACAAAAGCCATACGGGTGCCAGATCTCCGGATGGGTAAAAGACAGCCAGAATGATCAGCCCGGCCGCATCGTCGGCAATCGCCAGCAGCAGCAAAAAGCGGACAGCCGGGTGGCCTGCACCAAAGACGAGGCGACCAACAAGATAGGAAAATGCGATGTCAGTAGCGGTGGGAATCGCCCAGCCGTTTGCGACGGCACTATAGGTTTCAGACCCCATGACAGCAGCCAGCCCCAGATAGACGGCAATTGGCCCGAACATGCCCCCTGCGGTCGCAAACAGCGGCGTTGCGGCCTTTTTCCCACGCAACGAGCCATTCTTCAGGATGACCGCCTCCCAAACCTCTTTTGCTGCGATTGCAAAGAAGAACGCCATCAAGACGTCGTTCACAAGGTAATGCAGCGACAGGACCTTGGCAGTGCCGGGGTTGCCGAAGGCATCATAGCCCTTGCCATAGGCTTTTTTCCAATAGTCGTAATCCAGTCCGATCCAGTCGTTGAACCAGACAGGATACTCAACCAAGTGGTGATAGCTGTGTGCGTCGATATTGGCCCAGATCAAGGCGATAATGGCACCAATGATCAACAGCAGCGAGTAGTTGGTAACAAAATTCCAGACGCGGTACATTGATCCCCCAAGCCGATACTCTTTTCATTTCACGCGGGTTTACCGGATCAAAGCGGTCGGGGCAACGAGACGGAGTGTCCAAATGCCACGATCATGGCGTCGCGTTGTGCACCAAGGATGATAAAGCCAGTGTTCTGACGCCTCTTTGCGCACTAGACAGACGCGCACTCTTCAAGTTTGGCGATGTTGACCTCGCGCCCGCAAGCTGACCTGTGCCCTGCGCGACGTCTCTGGCCTTCCGAATTTCCCGGTGTCCCATTTGACGCCGTGTCGCAATGCCTGCGCTGGCGTGTTTTGTGCGCGGGTTATTTCCCTGTATGCCCATGATCTTTTGGAGGCACTCCGCTATGGAACGGGTCACGATCTATTGGATCAGCCACGCCATCGGATATGACTGTCAGGGGTGACAGCGTGACGGGCGGGAATTTTCCGACCCGGCCGTGTGCCTCTGCCAAAGTCAGGCAAGCATTCCCCAGGTCAATCCAGCCAAGACCGCGCCAATGAAGGCAAAGCCAAGATAGGCGGCAAAGACGCGCGGTTTCACCAGGGCCCAGACTGCAATGGCGGCCGGGATGCAACTGACGCCGCCGGCGATGACAAAGCTCATTGCGGCGCCCGGTGACATGCCTTGGTCCATCAGCCCGCCTATGAACCCGACCGCGGCATAGCCATTCAAATAGGCGGGCATGCCAATGAACGCGGCCAAGAGAACCGTGCCAAAACCATCGCCCCCGAGGAACTGACCAACCCATTGGGTGGTTCCGTAGACAATCATCAGGGCCTCAAACAAGTAGGCAATCAACAGCCATTTCACAAGAAAGACAAAATTTCGGGTCCACGTGTCGCGGAACAGCCTGCGGCGCGTGGCATCGGTCCATACGGCCCACAAGGGTTTGTCGCCGAAAGGGGTCTTGGTTTCACAGCACCCACCAAGCTTTGGATTTTTCCGGAGTGGGTCGGTAAAGACCGGACTGTTGGCAAATGTCATGGTGAGGTATCCGCCCATCATTCCGAGCGCCACGGCAGCACTTGTCTTGGCGATGGCAAAGTTCAGGCCCAACTCAGCCCAGGTGATTGTAAACATCGCAGGATCCATCAGCGGTGACGCGAGCCAAAAGGCCATCACCGCTGGCAGCGGCGCACCCACGGCCAGAAGCGCAGCGATAAAGGGGATCACCTCGCATGCACAAAAGGGCGATAACCCGCCCAACAGGGCGGCCATGACCACCATGCGCACTGTGCTGCCCTCAAAGGCCCGTGCCAGCAGAGCGTCCGCGCCCGAGGCCTTGGCATAAGCCACAAGCGAAATGGCGATCAGGATAAAAACCCCGGTTTGGGCCATCGCGCCAATAACAATTTCCATGGCGGGCCGGAAACTGACGGGATCAAACGCCAAAAGAGCGCCCGGGATCAAACCTGTGACCAGCCAGGCCATGTCAAGTCTATTCAGTCGCGCCCATATTCCGTTTCGGGCAAGCACCGTGTCAGCCATGGTCGTGACTTTCTGCGGATGATGCGCAATCGGCACAACAGTCGTTCAGCAAATACCTCGAAAGCGCCAAGACCTCTTCATAGGCGATCGCCGCACAAATCATCGAGCGCCCGCGCCGGGTCTGGGTGACCAGTCCCGCCTGCACAAGGATTTTCAGGTGATGGGTCAAGGTCGATCCCGTGACGCCCGAGCGTTCGCCCAAGGCCCCTATGCTTAGACCATCTTGGCCGGCGCGTACCAAGACGCGCAACACGCCAAGCCGCTGCTCCGAGCCAAGCGCGGCAAACTGCGAAGCGACGATGTGCAGTGCCAGTTCGTGGGAGGGGTTCGTTTCCATATTTCTAGAATTATAGAAATAAAATCGCGAGACAAGGATTATTTCAAGATCCTTTGAAATGATTGCCGCGTGACCTGGTGATCTTCGTCTGAAATAAGATGCCCATGACAGAGATCAGCCAGTCCATCGCTGCGTGTCGTCTGTGTGCTGACCGATTTGCAGCCACCCAGACGGCCCATAGGCCACGACCAGTGGTCTGGTTCCATCCCTCGGCGCGCGTGCTGATTGCGGGGCAGGCACCCGGCGCACGGGTCCACGCATCCGGCAAGCCGTTTGATGACCGCTCGGGCGATCGGTTGCGCGATTGGTTGGGTCTGACGCCAGACCGGTTCTATGACCGCAGCCGTGTGGCGATTGTGCCGATGGCCTTTTGTTTCCCTGGGTATGACGCCGGCGGCAGTGACTTGCCCCCTCCTGCGATTTGCCGTGCGACCTGGCAGGACGCGGTCATGGGAGCCCTGCCCAATATTCGTCTGCGCATTCTGGTGGGCGGATATGCGCATCGCTTTCATCTTGGCGCCAAGGCTGGGGTCACCCAGACCGTTCTTGCCTGGCGCGACCATTGGCCTGGGGCACTGCCCTTGCCGCATCCATCGTGGCGCAATACAGGCTGGTTAAAGCGCAACCCGTGGTTCGAACAAGAGGTTCTTCCCGCTGTACGCGCCAAGGTACGTGAGGTTCTCAATGACTGAACTGACTGCGCTGGACCACGCCCATGCACAGATGCAGGCGGCGCCTGATGATGACGCTGCGCGCTTGCGATTTTACGAGCGGCTGGCCGACAGTGAATTGTTTCTGCTTTTGGCGCGCGAGGCCGAGGGGGATACCGTTGAGCCGGACTTGTTCGATCTGGGTGATGCACGATTCGTTCTGGTGTTCGACAGAGAAGAGCGGCTGGCCCAATTTGCAGAACGCATTGTGCCCAGTGCGGCGCTGTCGGGGCGGGCCGTGGTTTCGATGCTGGCAGGACAGGGAATCGGTTTGGGGGTCAACTTGCAGGTTGCGCCATCAGAAATTCTGATTCCGGCAGAGGCTGTCGACTGGTTGTCTCAGACCCTCGACAGCGCACCAAAGGAAGAGGAGGCCCGACCACAAGAGTTCGCCGCGCCCTCCGACTTGCCGTCCGAAGTGCTGTCCGCGATTGATACAAAACTTGCGACAGCTGCAGGACTGGCGCGCAGCGCTTATCTGGCTGAGGTCGCCTATCAAGGTGGGCAGCGGGGGCATATCCTGGGATTCACCGGGACCCTACCTGGGGCGGAACCAGCGCTGGCCACAGCGGTCAACGAGGCGCTTGTTTTTTCAGGTGTGCCAGCAGCGTCACTGGACGTGGTCTTTCTGTCTCAGAGTGATCCGGCAGCGGCCAGCTTGGCACGGGTCGGCCTGCGGTTCGACATACCGCAAAGAGACACCCCAGATGCCGCCAAGCGCGCTGCCCCCGGATCAAATCCTGATGCGCCCCCGATCTTGCGTTAAGGTCTTGGACTGAAGCTGGTCAGCCAGTCGGTCACGGTCCTGGCCACCAGCTCGGGTTGATCCCAGTGCAGGGCATGGCCCGCCTTTGAAATTGAGCGCACCTCAAAGCCCCGGGTTTGCAGCGCCTGAGTGGCATCACCAATCGGTACCAACCTGTCATCTTTTGCCAGAACAGCACAGGACGGGACAGAGACGTGCCTTGGCAGGGCGCTTTTGTCCCAACGTTGCAGAAAGGCGGTCTGGTGTCTCATGGCCGCCAGTGTTTGGCGAAACGGGTAGGCGAGACTGGCGTCAACCATCTGCGCGACGCTCTTGGGATCGCACAGTGTGTCTGGGTGGAACAGCCAGGGAAACAGGTCATGCAGCCATTGGCCGGCGTCTGCATGCGTGCTGCGGCAGGCGACCAGCTCGCCAAACATGCGACCGGAGGCCGGGGTCGGTTCCGGGTTGGACGCCAGCACGACAAGGGAGGTGATGCGCTCTGGTGCACGACCGGCAGTGGCTGTCGCAACAAGGCCGCCCAGCGAGTGCCCCAGCAGATGCACCGTATCAAGTGACAGGTGATCGGCGAGCGCAAGCACGTCCCTTGCCAAAAGTGTCAACGACAGATCCGGCGTCTCCGGCCGGGTGCGCCCGCTGCAGCGTGGGTCAAGCCGGATGACCCGGTGGTCCTTGGTGAGCGCGGGAACCACAGGTTGCCAGCTTGCGCTGTCACTCAGCATACCGGGCACAAGGATAATCGGGGGGCCGGACCCTTCGTCTTCGTACCACAGGCAGATGTCGTTCAGCTGAACCTCAGGCATGGTCGGAGCGTTCAGACCGGAATGCAGGCAGCACATCGCCTTTGATGTGCCTGGCTTCCCAAACAGCCCGCGCGATGGCACGAGAGACGCAGACCGCTGCAGCATGGCTCAGGGCGCCGTGATCGACGGGTGCGGTGCGCGCAGCGGTGCTTGCGGCAAAGATCAGGTCTCCGTCGCCGGGGCCATGCGCTGGTACTACGGCGCGGGCGATTCCATCGTGGGCGGCAGTTGCAAGCTGCTTGCACTGCGCTTTGGTCAGGCTGGCATCGGTGGCGACAATTCCGATCGTGGTGTTGGCCAGGGTTTGCATGGCTGCAAGTTTGCGGCTGGGCGGCAGGGCGCGCAGGCCTGGCGCCGGGTCGATCCCCAGCCCGCCGAACTCGTTGTTGACCTCGAATGGAGCCGCCCAAAAGTGCTTACCCCCTGGCGTGATCGCATCTCCGATCGGATTTGCCACCATCACCGCGCCAACCGTTGTGCCATCTTCAAGCACCAGCGAGGCAGACCCCAAACCGCCTTTATATCCCGCAGTCAGGGCGCCGAACCCGGCCCCCGACGACCCAAGCACAAAGTCCCGCCCTGCAGCGCCAAGCGCCTGAGCACCAAGCGCGGGATAGGGATTTGTGGACCAGTCCTTCTGGCCTCCATTCAGGAGATCAAAGATAATCGCAGCCGGCACCAGCGGCACACGGGCTGAAAGCGCCTGAAAACCGCGGCCTTGCGCATGAAGCGCCTCCATCACACCCTGGGCTGCCGCCAGGCCAAAGGCACTTCCGCCCGACAGCACAAGCGCATCCACGCCCGGTACGGTTTTGTCGGGTTCCAGCAGATCTGTCTCGCGGGTGCCGGGGGCGCCGCCGTGTACTGCATAAGAGCAGGTGAATGGCGCATCACCCGCCAGCACCGTTACGCCCGAACGTGCGGCGCCATCCTCTGCATTGCCAAGGCGCAACCCTGCCACATCAGTGATCAGATTGCGCGGTCCCGGCGCCATCTCGCCGAACATCAGATACAGCGCCCGCCATCAACTTCCATGCAGACGCCGGTGATCAGACCGGCCTCGTCCGAACACAGATAGGTCGCGGCATGGCCCATATCTTCGGGAGTGGAAAATCGTCCCATGGGGATCGTTGCCAAGAACTTGGCCCGCATTTCGGGTGTGTCCTCTCCCATAAAGCTGGAAAGTAAAGGCGTTTCGCCTGCGACCGGGTTCAGGGCATTCACCCGAATGCCTGCCGAAGCCAACTCGACCGCCATCGTTCGGGTGGCCGTGTTCATCCATCCCTTTGAAGCATTGTACCAGTTCAACCGAGGACGCGGAGAGACACCCGCCGTTGAAGCGACATTCAGGATTGCGCCTTTGCCTGCATCTTTCATGTGGGGGATCAAGGCCCGTGCCGTCAGGTAGACCGATTTGCAGTTGACCGCAAAGACGCGGTCAAAGTCCTCTTCGGTGACTTCTTCCATCGGCGCCGGCAAATGCGTCACACCGGCATTGTTGACCAATATGTCCACTCTGCCAAAAGCAGTGAGCGCTGCCTGAACCATATCCGACACCGAGGTGCCGTTTGACACATCGACCCGGAATGGAACGCCGCCTGTTTCCGCTGCAAAGGCGCGCGCCCCTTCGCCATTGATGTCGGCAATCATGACCTGCGCGCCCTCGGCCAAGAACTTGGTGGCGATTCCCGCGCCAAAGCCTGATGCTGCGCCGGTCACGATGGCAGTTTTTCCAGCCAATCGCATGTGAAGCTCCTCTTGTTCGCGTGGTTCAGTATGGACACAGGCGTCCGCAGAAGAAAAGCCAAGGCGGATCGCCCCCCTGCGACATTTTCCACTTGCCCCGGCGTTGCGTTCAGGGGGCTTCTGCACACCGGGTTGGTGGCCCGCCCCTGCGACGGGGCGACGTGTTTCACAGCAACCATGCCCGGCAAAGACCAAGTCGGGACAGTGCCTCGGGCAGCCCCGCACCGGCGCCCGTCTTAGCCGTGAAAGGCTGCCACGGTCTTGAGAGAGGAAAATCCGTAAAGCGCCTCAAAACCCTTTTCCCGGCCATGTCCGGATTTGCCCAGTCCGCCAAAAGGCAGTTCTACCCCGCCGCCTGCCCCATAGTTGTTCACAAATACCTGTCCGGCATGCAGCGCCTTGGCCAACCGCATCTGCCGTGCGCCATCGCGGGTCCAGACACTGGCAACCAGCCCGTAATCGGTGCCATTGGCGATCTTGATGGCCTCGGCCTCGTCCGCGAAGGGGATGATCACCTGCACCGGACCAAAGATTTCCTCTTTGGCCAGACTGTGATCGGGGGCGACCGGGCCGTACAGTGTCGGTCGCACATAGGTGCCTGCTGTGGGCAGGTCGGCAGCCAGCTGGCCTTGGGCCAGAATCGGCAGATCCGCGCCTCTGGCCAGAAATGTCTCGACACGGGCTTTCTGAATCTGGGAAATCAGGGGGCCGATGTCTGCGTCCTCGATCGCCGGAGCCACCCGCTTGGCGCGATAGGCCTTGGCCATGCGGTCCATGACCTCTGGCGCGATGGCCTCTTGGACAAGGATACGGGATGACGCAGAGCAGGTCTGCCCGGCGTTCTGCAAGCCGGCGTTCACCAGAAAGGGCAGGGCCGCGTCCAGATCCGCATCATCGAAGACGACTTGGGGGGATTTGCCGCCAAGTTCCAGTGTCACTGGCACCACGTTGGCAGCTGCCGCCATCTGGACAGCGGCCCCGGTGGTCACCGACCCGGTGAAGCTGATGTGTTGAACATCGGGGTGTCCGGCCAGCGCCGCGCCCGCTTCTGTGCCCAGCCCGGGCACAACATTCAGAGCGCCATCGGGCAGGCCAGCCCGGGTCGCAAGCTCGGCAAAAGCCAAGGCGGTCAGACAGGCATCCTCGGCAGGTTTGAGAACACAGGCATTGCCCATGGCCAACGCTGCCCCGACCGAACGCCCAATGATCTGCATTGGGTAATTCCAGGGCACGATATGCCCGGTCACCCCATGGGGTTCGCGCAAGGTGTACACAGTGTAGCCATCCAGATAGGGAATTGTCTCGCCCATGATCTTGTCCGCCGCGCCTCCGTAGAACTCGCAATAGCGTGCCAGGGCAATGGCATCGTTGCGCGCCTGGGTCAGGGGTTTGCCGACATCCAGTGCCTCAAGCTGGGTCAGCAGATCAACCTCTGACAGAACAAGCTGGCCAATCCGTGCCAGGATCCGGCCTCTCTCTGTTGCTGTCATGCGTCCCCAGTCTGTTTGCCGGGCCATGTGTGCCGCAGCAACGGCCCGGTCGACCTCGGCGGTGCCGCATCGCGCGATGGATCCGATGGTTTCCCCGGTCGAGGGGTTGAACAGCGGCAATGTATCTTCCGTTGGGCTCCAGGTGCCGTTGATCAGAGCATGGCGCGTGTCAAAGGTCAGAGGCGGCAGCATCGGGATCTCCTGTTGTCAGGTCGGGCAGTCGCGGCGCTGCCGCGATCAGCTGTTGGGTGTAGCGGTGTTGTGGAGTGTTCAGAACGGCTTCGGTCGGGCCCTCTTCGACGATTTCTCCGGCCTGCATGACCAGAACGCGGTCGGTGATTTCGCGTACGACCGTCAAATCGTGGCTGATGAACAGATAGGCCAGGTCAAGCCGCCGCGAGAGATCGGCGATCAGGTCAAGGATCTGGGCACGGACACGGACATCAAGCGCGCTGACCGCTTCGTCAAATATGATCAGATCAGGGTTGGTGATCAGCGCACGCGCGATGGCAATGCGTTGGCGCTGCCCGCCCGAAAAGGCGTGGATGTATTTGTCCGCATCCGTTGGCTGCAGCCCGACGTTTTCCAAAGATTCTGCGATACGGTCCGTCAGCGCGCCGCCGCGCGGAGGATCTGCCATCAGGTGAAAAGGTTCCGCGATCAGCCGCCCGACCTTCCAACGCGGATTGAAGCTGCCATAAGGGTCCTGAAAGACCACCTGCATGCCAGACCGCAATCCGTTTGGCATTCCTGGACCAACGCGCTGTCCAAAAGCCTTAATCTCTCCTCCTTGCAGAGGCTCCAACCCCAGCATCGCGCGTGTCAGCGTTGATTTTCCGCAGCCACTTTCGCCAACCAGTCCAAGCCGTTCTCCTTGGTGAATGGTCAGGCTGACGCGATTGACAGCGCGGGCGTACCGGCGGGGCTGAAACAGGCGTTTTTTCAATGGGTAGTCGCGCACGGCGTCGCAAACCTGAACGATCGGTTCGGGTCTTGACTTGGGGGAGGGAAGGTTAACCCGGTGGGTGGAGGCCGCGAACAGCGCGCGGGTATAGGGGTGCTGCATGGTTCGAAACAGAGTTTGGGTCGGTCCCTGCTCGACGATGTTGCCATGCTGCATCACAACGATCCGATCCGCCATGTCGCTGACCACGGCCAAATCATGGGTGATCATCATCAGCCCCATGTGGTCTGCCTTGACGAGCGACTTCAGCAGATCAAGGATTTGCGCCTGTGTTGTCACATCAAGGGCCGTTGTCGGTTCATCGGCAATCAGCAGTTTTGGTTGCAGGGCGATTGCCATGGCAATCACCACCCGTTGTCTTTGCCCGCCAGACAGTTCGTGTGGGAAACGGGTCACGGGAAAGCGCTCTTCGGGCAATCCAACGCGGCGCAGAACGTCACGCGCGCGTTTCATGGCCTGATCCCGTGTGGCCGCCCCATGGATCAAGATCGTTTCGGCCACCTGATCACCGATTGTTTGCACTGGGTTCAGAGCTGTCATCGGTTCTTGAAAGATCATACCGATTTCATTTCCGCGCAGCTGACACATCTGCGCATCGGTCAGGCGCAACAGTTCTGTGCCTTGTAGGCGGATCTCTCCGCCTGCGAGGCTGCCCTGAGGCAGCAGGCCAAGCGTTGCAAAGGCTGTCATCGACTTGCCGGATCCGCTTTCGCCGGTCAGCGCCAGGATTTCGCCGGGCGCAATGTCGAGCGAAATACCTTTTAGGATCGGCGTCCCGTGAATGGCCAGCTGCAGTGCGCGTATGTGTAGCAAACTCATGTCCTGACCACCCGGAGACGCGGATCCAGCCAGTCGCGAAACCCGTCGCCCAACAGGTTTAGTCCCAACACCATCAGCACGATCGCCAGACCCGGCATCAACGCGACATGGGGCGCGAGCGCGACCATGGTCTGGGCGTCTGCGAGCATGCGCCCCCAGCTGGGAACCGGCGGTTGCGCGCCAAGGCCGACATAGCTGAGCCCCGCCTCTGCAAGGATGCCCAGACTGAACTGGATTGTGCCCTGCACAATCAGCAGGTTCGCAACATTGGGCAGGATATGTTCCAGGCTTATCCGGGCTCGGCCTTTGCCGGCGACACGGGCGGCGAGGATGAAGTCCCGGGTCCAAAGACTAAGCGCAGCGCCGCGGGTCAGGCGGGCGAAGACGGGAATATTGAAAATGCCGATGGCAATGATGGCGTTGACGGCTCCGGCCCCGAAGACTGCCGTGATCAGGATGGCGATCACAAGAGACGGAAAGGCAAAAACCAGATCATTGCCCCGGCTGATCACTTCGTCGAGGACGCCTCCGGACTGCGCGGCCGCGGCCAATCCAAGGGGCACCCCAAGCCCCATACCGATCCCGACAGCCACAAGCGCCACAGCAATCGAGGTGCGTGCGCCAACCATGATCATACTCAGGATGTCACGGCCAAAGTGGTCCGTGCCCAACCAGTTTGACAGGGTAGGCGGCTTGAGCCGGCCGGCGATGTTCAGGGTTTCGACGTCATGTGGCGTCCAGAAAAAGGACAGGGCCGCCGCCAGAAGAAATGTGGCGCTCAGCAGGCCTCCGATAAGCAGAGACCGCCACTTCATGCCCGAGACCTCAGACGGGGGTCGACTGCGGCATACGCCAGATCCACGAGGAAATTCACAAAGATCACGGCAAAGACCAAAAGCATCACGACGCTTTCGACCACGATCAAATCGCGCTGGGTGATTGCCTGAAACACCAGCCGTCCAAGACCCGGCAGGAAAAAGACCTGCTCGATGATGATCCCGCCCGCCAGCAGAAATGAAAACTGCAGCCCCACGATAGTCAGCACCGGGATCAGCGCGTTGCGCAATCCATGCCTCCAGATCGCCTGCCGCTGACTCAGCCCCTTTGCGCGGGCGGTGCGCATGAAGTCCTCGCCAAGGATATCAAGCAGCGAGGACCGCATGACCCGTGTCAGGATCGCAGCCTGTGGCAATGCAAGGGCAACGGCGGGCAGCGTCAGCGCCTTCATGCCTGCAAAGAGGCCTTTTTCCCAACCGGGAAAGCCGCCGGCTCCGAACCAGCGCAGAGTGATGGCGAAGATCAGCACCAGCATCATTGCGAACCAGAAGTTTGGCACTGCAACACCCAGCTGTGTGGCGCCCATCACCACGACATCGCCGGGTTTGCCCCGGCGCGAAGCGGCATACAGTCCCGCCGGGAAGGCGATGATCGTGCTGAGCGTCAAGGCATAAAGCGCCAGCGGCAGTGAAATCCACAATCGATCGCCGATCATTCCGCCAACAGAGGCCCGGTACGTGTACGAGATGCCGAAGTCCCCGGTCACCATCCCGCAGACCCATGCAAGATACCGCTGCCAGCGTGATTGATCGAGACCAAGTTCAGCCCGCAACGCGGCAACTGTGTCGGGCTGGGCGTTGATGCCCAACATGTAGGACGCCGGATCGCCTGGCGCCACCTCGACAACCCCAAAGATCACGACCGAAGCGATGATCAGACTGATGGCAAGTGAGACTACTTTTTTAAGGGCATACCGCAGCATGTTGTCACGTTAGGGGCTGTGGTCCGATCGGTCCAGAGCTGAGCTTATGCCCGCCGATCTTCTGTTCCGATGCGCAGGTTGGCCCCGTCCATTGGGCGCTGTGCCCTTCATCTCGAAGCAAGCCGACCCGCTGACTGGGCCATGCACCTCCCTGCTGGTCAGGGCCGCGCCACATTGCGTGCCTTGTGGCGCATTGGAACCCTGCGATATTGGCCGCGCATCCACGCATTCACGCATCCGTGCGTGGCGAGGCCTTTGGGCAGCACTGGTCCAGACAGATCGTCGTGCCGCGCGCTTTTGTCAGCCTGATGTCACGTGGTCACGTCTTTAAAGTCATGACCCGAAGGTCGTTGTGTCCATGGTGGAAAGCGCCCATGCGGGACGGGCGCTTTCAGTCAGTCCGGTTACTCCCAGGTGACTTCAGTCAGCGGATTGCCTTGTGTTGGCTGATTTGTCCAAAGCCCTTTAAGTCGCGCGTCGGCGACCACGGGATAGGCCAACTGGAACAGATAGCCGTTGACGTACTCTTCGCTGATCATGGTCTGCGCCTTTGCCAACAGTTCGGTCCGGGCAGCGGCGTCGTTTGTGGCAGTCAGCGTCGTGATCACATCCTGGAAGGCGGCATTGTCATATTGGAAATAGTATTCGGGACGAGCATAGATGCCGATGTCGAACGGCTCTGTGTGACTGACAATGGTCAGACCATAGTCCTTGCCGCGAAACACCTCTTCCAGCCATTGCGCCCATTCAAGGTTGCTGATCTCTGTCTGAATGCCGACCGCACGCAGCTGGGCTGCTATGATTTCGCCACCACGCCGGGCATAGGACGGCGGCGGCAGCTTCAATGTTGTGGTAAAGCCGTCGGCCAGCCCTGCCTCGGCCAGCAGTTGCCGCGCCAGGTCCGGATCATAGGCCGAGTTCGCCGTCAAATCGATGTAATCGGGGTTGTGTGGCGCAAAATGCGTGCCAATCGGAGTTCCAACGCCAAACATCGCACCGTCGATGATTTCCTGTCTGTTGATGGCATGTGCAATCGCCCGCCGGACTTTGACATTGTCGAGCGGGGGCATCTTGTTGTTGGTCGACAGGATCGTCTCACCCTCGGTTGAGCCCACCATGACAGAGAAACGCGGGTCGGCTTCGAACAGGGGCAGGTTCTCGGGCGCCGGGAAGCCGGCGAAGGCATCGATATCCTGCGCCATCATTGCGGCAAACGCAGCCGTCGGATCCGAGATGAACTTGAAGGTCGCGGCGTCAAGCACGGCGGGTGTGCCCCAGTATGCCTCGTTCCGAACCAGCTCGATCCGGTCGCCTTCGACCCAATTCGCGAATTTGAATGCGCCTGTGCCAATTGGGGTCTGCTTGATGCCCTCAATGCTTTCGGGTGCAACAATCACAGCGTCGCCCCAGGCCATGTTGAACAGGAAATTGCCGTTGGCCTGGGTCAATGTGACCTGGACCGTTGCTGGGTCTACGACAGTGACCTCGGCAATGCCGGCAAACAGCGCTTTCTGAGCATTCGCGCTGTCCTCACCCCTGGCGCGGTCAAGGCTGAACTTTACATCCTCGGCGTCCATCGTGGTGCCATCATGGAACGTCACCCCCTCATTCAGCGCGAAGGTGTAGGTCATGCCATCCTCGCTGATCGTCCAGCTTTTGGCCAAGGCGGGCACGACCGCGCCGGTGCTGGTAAAGCGTGTCAGGCCTTCGAATACATTTGTGTAGAGCACGCTGTCGATTGCGCCGGCTGCGGCGCTGGTCGGGTCAAGGTGCGGCGGCTCCAGCTGGATGGCGACGGTCACGTCGCTTTGCTGTGCCTGTGCCGAAACGGCCATGGCCACAAACGCCGAGACCGCGGCAATGCTGCGGATTGATTTCATGGAAACGTCCTCCTGTTGGATCAGCCGGGTCACAGACCGACTCTTGCCCCCCAACTGTTCCCGCAAACGTCCCGTCAATCAAGTTTCACGACATGGATCCACTGTGGAATAATCTTGCGCCTGATGATATCCGCCCCGCGGAAGATCTTGGAAAGGCGTTGAGAGATGAGTGCCACCGCGCGCAAAACAGCCCCCTTGCCCGATGATATCAGGGCTCGCAAGGGTGGAACGCCCCTTGTCTCATTGACGGCGTATACGACGCCGATGGCCGAAATGATGGATGCCCATTGCGATTTTGTCCTTGTCGGCGACAGCGTCGGCATGGTGCTGCACGGGCTGCCCTCGACCCTTGGTGTGACGATGGAGATGATGATTCTTCACGGCAAGGCTGTCGCACGCGGCCTGCGTCGCGCGATGTTGGTCGTGGATATGCCGTTTGGCAGCTACGAAGAGGCGCCAGAGCAGGCGTTTCGCAATGCTGCACGCCTTATGGCTGAAACGGGTGCGGCGGCCGTCAAGCTTGAGGGCGGGGTCACCATGGCGCCAACAATCGCATTTCTTGTCGCACGCGGTGTGCCGGTCATGGCGCACATTGGGCTGACGCCGCAATCAATCAACACACTTGGCGGCTACAAGGTACAGGGGCGGGGCGCCGCAGGTCAGGCGCTGATGCAGGATGCGCGCGCCGTGGCCCGTGCGGGGGCTTTTGCGGTTGTGCTGGAAAAGCTGCCCGAGTCCCTGGCAGATCGGATAACGGCTGATATTGACATCCCGACCATCGGGATTGGGGCCTCTGCTGGCTGCGATGGGCAGATCCTTGTTGTGGACGACATGCTTGGGCTTTTCACTGCATTCAAGGCCAAATTCGTGAAACGCTTTGCGTCTTTGGGTGAACAGGCAGAGGCTGCGATTGCAGACTATGCCAGGGCGGTCCGTGGGCGCAGCTTTCCCGGCAGCGAACACGTGTTTTCCGATGACATGCCGGAGCCCAAGGCATGAGCGGCGATATTCTGCGTGACCTGTCGCAGCTGCGGTCCCGAACCCGGGCCTGGCGCCAGGCCGGAGAGACACTTGCCGTGGTTCCCACCATGGGGGCGTTGCATGCGGGGCATCTTAGTCTGGTTGCGGCGGCCAAGCAGCGTGCTGCACGTGTGATCGTGACGATTTTTGTGAACCCCAAGCAATTCAACTCCGCCGAGGATCTGGCAAATTATCCGCGCACGGAAGAGGAGGATGCACGCAAGCTTGGGCCGTTCAATGTGGACGCGATCTGGGTGCCGGACGGTGATACGGTCTATCCGACTGGCTTCGCAACGACGGTGTCAGTTGCCGGCGTGACCGAGGTGATGGACGGGGTTCACAGGCCCGGCCATTTCGCCGGTGTCGCCACGGTTGTGGCCAAGCTGTTGTTGCAAACCTCGGCAGAGTTGGCGTTTTTCGGTGAAAAGGACTTTCAGCAGTTGCAGGTCGTGCGCCGTATGGTCGCTGACCTGAATATCCCAGTGGAGGTCATTGGCTGCCCCACAGTGCGCGAGGACGACGGCTTGGCGATGAGTTCGCGCAACGCGCTTTTGTCCCCCAAGGACCGACCTGTTGCGGGTCAGCTTTTTGCTGAAATGCAGACCATGGCAGAGGGGATTCGCCGGGGCGGTCCGGTTCCGGCCTTGGCGGCTGAAGCGACATCACGGCTGACTGCTGCGGGGTTTGAGCGGGTTGAATACCTTGACCTGCGCAGCACCGAGGATCTTGCGCAGCTCATCGCGGCGGATCGCCCCGCGCGCCTGTTTGCGGCGGCGCATCTGGGCAGTGTGCGTCTGATCGACAACATTCCTGTCTGACACGGATGCAGCCGGCATCAATCGGCCAGCCACGACCACATGCAGACGCGCTGGGCGCTGCACGTTTGAGCCGCGCCAAGATCGAGCGCGTCAAGGTTTGTCTGCGATGATCTGTGATTTGATGACGTGGATCATGCGCTCTGTGCAGCGGCTGCCTGCTGCCACTGCGTGCTTTGCATGGCGTTGTGTCACCTGCGTCCATCAGGTCTGATATGGACTCTCTGCGCCAGACATGTGCTGGTGGGCGCAGGCCACGTGATCGGCCGGATCCTGCGAGCAGCCCGCTTGGTCATGCGTTTGATCGGGCAGGCGCAGGCTCTGGTCAGCGCAGGCGCACCTCGCTTTCGGCATCAAAAAACATCACGTCCGCCGGATCAAAGTTGACCTGGACCGGTGACCCCGATGGCACCACCTCTAACCCTTTGGTTTCAACCACCAGCTTTTCCCCGGTGGGGGTGCGCAGGTAATCATAGGCGACACCGCCAAGTTGTTCTGACAGATCCACGACAATCGGTGCTTCGTCGACCTTTGTGATGCTTGTGGTTTGCGGGCGCAGGCCGACAATCACATCGCTTCCCTCTGCTGGCAGGGTCACGGGGGTCGCGATCACAGTGTCGCCCAAGGCAGGCACCTTCACACCCTGCGCGGTCACGATGCCATTGAGGAAATTCATACCCGGAGACCCTATGAAACCGGCGACAAAACGATTGTCGGGGTTTGTATAAAGCTCCATCGGGGCGCCGACCTGCTCAATCTTGCCGGCGCGCAGAACAACGATCTTGTCTGCCAGTGTCATCGCTTCGACCTGATCGTGGGTCACATAGATCATCGTCGCGCCGATTTCCTTGTGCAGGCGGGCGATCTCGACACGCATGTCAACGCGCAGTTCAGCGTCGAGGTTCGAGAGCGGCTCGTCGAACAAAAAGACCTCTGGGCCGCGGACAATCGCCCGGCCAATGGCGACCCGCTGTCGCTGTCCACCTGACAGGGCAGCAGGCTTGCGCTTCAGGTACCCGTCCAGCTTCAGGATTTTTGACGCCTCGCCCACCTTGCGCGCGATCTCGTCCTTGGGATGACCCGTCATACGCAGGCCAAAGCCCATGTTTTCCTGAACGGTCATGTGCGGATACAGCGCATAGGTCTGGAACACCATGGCGACACCACGTTCTGCCGGGTCGGTGTGGGTGACATCGCGGTGGCCTATCTTGATTGTACCATCACTTGTTTCTTCAAGCCCGGCAATCATCCGCAGCAAGGTAGACTTGCCACAGCCCGACGGGCCAACAAAGACGCAGAATTCGCCGTCTTCGATCTCCAGGTCGATGCCGTGTACAACCTGTACTTCGCCATAACGTTTGATCGCCTGTTTCAGCGTGACACCGGTCATGCTGTTCCTCCCCTAGCGTTGTTCGGTTGGAAACTGCCAGTTGCGGGCAGCGTCCTTGATTTGGCCGGCGGTGTGTTCCAGCGCCGGTCGATACAAAAGCAGATCGCTCAGACTGCTGCGATCGGTTGATGTGGTGACCGACAGCGCGCCAATCGCCCGGCCGCGGTCATTGAATATCGGGGCCGCGATACAGATGATGCCGGGCTCGTGTTCTTCGCGGTCAAACGCGATGCCGTCGCGCTTGATTTCATCAAGTTCAGCCAGCAGCTCGTCAGGAGACGTCAGTGTGGTCTGGGTATATCGATGGTAGCTCTGCTGACGCGCCGCCAGGGTTCTCTCGTCCTCGGGCAGGTAGGCCATGATGGCCTTGCCCACGCCGGTGCAATAGCCTGGTCCGATCTTGCCGGCCTGACTGAACATTTCGATCGGGTCCTGTGCATTGCGCTTGTCGACATAAAGCACCTGCCCCCGCTGCATCTGCGCAAGGTGAATGGTTTCGCCCAGATCGCGCGCCAAAGCATCGATGTGATCGCGCGCCAGCGGCGCCAAAGAGCTTTGGCGCCAGGCCGAGTGCGCCAGTTGCACCAAGCGCAGACCCAATGCGTAGGTGTGGGTCTCCGAATCATGGGTAAGCATGCCTTGGTTCACCAGCGTCTGCAGCAGCCGGTGCAGCGTGGCCTTTGGATGCGGGCTTTTGTCCAGCAGCTCAGAAAAGCGCGCCGGCCGTCCGGATGTTGCAACAAGATCAAGCACATCCAGAGCTTTGCCGACGGTGCCGTCTGTGCTGGTTTGCTGGTTCATGGCGCTGCATCCTCCTCAGGAAACTGTTGACACAATAGCCAAGAGTCCGCATAGTTTCAATAGTTGAGATGAAGTTCCGAATAATGGAACTACTCACTGGAACCATTTGGGAGGATGCTCATGTTCCGCACTATGAAGGTTTCGCTGGCCGCACTGGCGGCGGGGTCGCTGATGACCTCGGCTGTTCTGGCCGGTGATCTTGTCATCAACTTCGACGACCTGAACCCAGGTCCGAAGCAGGGGTTTGACGACGCGGTTGCGCAGTTCAAAGCCGAAAACCCTGACATCAATGTCATCGTCAACAACAACGACCGCGAAGCGCACAAGACCGCGATCCGCAACTTCCTGACGGCGGATGCGCCCGATGTGACCTCGTGGTATCCGGGCAACCGCATGGCGCCCTTTGTGGATGCCGGCCTGTTCATTCCGGTTGACGATGTCTGGGCCGACAATGGCTTTAACGAGGATCTGGCGGCGATCAAGGCCACCATGTCGCGGGACGGCAAGATCTGGGGCGTGCCCTACTCCTACTATCAGTGGGGCGTTTACTACCGCAAGGACATCTTTGACCTGCTGAAGCTCGAAGAGCCTCAGACCTGGGATGAGCTGCTGGCGGCCTGTGGCACCATGAAGGAAAACGGAGTGACGCCGTTCACCATCGGCACAAAGTTCCTGTGGACTGCCGCGGGTGTTTTTGACTACCTGAACCTGCGCACCAACGGCTATGAGGTGCACAACGATCTGACTGCGGGCAAGATCAAGTACACTGATCCCCGCATCGTAAAAACCTTCGAAAACTGGAAGGTTCTGATCGATGAGTGCGGCTGGGTCGACAACCATGCCTCGATGAGCTGGCAGGACGCCATCGCGCCCTTCGCCAACGGTGACGCGGCAATGTATGTGATGGGCAACTTCTCGGTTGACGGGTACAAGAACGCGGGTCTGACCGATGATCAGATCGACTTCATGCCGTTCCCGACCATCGACCCGAACGTGCCGCTGGCCGAAGAAGCGCCGGCAGATGCCTTCTTTATCCCGACCAACGCGAAAAACAAGGAAGACGCCAAAAAGTTCCTGGCTTTCGTGGCACGTCCTGATGTGCAGACCAAGTGGAACAAAACCATTGGCCAGCTGCCAATCAACGCCAAGGCCGACATCTCGGAAGACAAGTTCATCCAGGAAGGCTTTGCGCTGCTGAACTCGGCAACCGGTATTGCTCAGTTCTATGACCGTGATGCCCCTGCGGCGATGGCCAAGGCCGGCATGGAGGGCTTCCAGGAGTTCATGCTGGACACCTCCAAGATGATGGCCATCCTCGAGCGCCTCGATGGCGTCCAGGACGAGGTCTACAAGTAACAGACATGGCCGGGCTACGCTCTGCGTGGCCCGGTCTCTCCGCCCTTGGCGGAGCTTTCCTTTCCTGCAGCATTCCGGACCCTTGTCATGTCAGACGCGACCGCCCCCCAAGCCGCTTCGTGGATGCGCCGCAACAAACTGGCCATCGCGCCCTGGCTGTTCCTTATTCCGGCCTTGCTGTTTTTTGCCGTCTACGTCGTCATCCCGATTTTCGAGTCGATTTGGCTCAGCCTCTTTGAATGGAACGGCCTGTATCGTGCCGATGGCAGCTCAACTGCGGTCTGGGTGGGCTTGGACAACTACGTAAAGCTCTGGGACGATCCAAAGTTCTGGACCTCGCTGAAAAACAACGTGCTGTGGCTGTTGCTGTATATGCTGGCTGTTCCTGTTGGACTCGGTATCGCGCTGTTTCTAAACCAGAAAACGCCAGGCATGCGCATTTATAAGTCGCTGTTTTTCTTCCCTTTCGTGATCAGCCAGGTGGTCGTTGGCCTGATATTTGGTTGGTTCTACAACCCGGATTTTGGCGTTGTGGGTCAGATTTTCAAATGGCTGTACTGCGAAGAAACCGTAAACATTGTCGGCAACGTCACTTTCAAGTGTTCGGGCACCGTGCCGGATATCCTGTCGAACCCTGACTTGGCCACTTATGGCATCATTGCCGCAGGTCTTTGGCCGCAGATCGCCTATTGCATGATCCTTTATCTTACAGGCTTGAACAATGTGGCCAGCGACCAAATCGAGGCCGGGCGCCTTGACGGGGCCAAGGGCTGGCGGATGCTCTGGTTCATTGTCCTGCCGCAGCTGCGCCCGGCAACCTTCATCGCGGTCGTTGTGACGGTCATCGGTGCCCTGCGCAGCTTTGACATGATCGCCATCATGACCCAGGGCGGTCCGTTTGGATCAACCAATGTTCTGGCCCATTACATGTTTGAAACAGCGATCAGCGAATACGGAGAGCGATACGGTTACGGATCCGCCATCGCCACCGTTCTGTTCCTGATCATGCTTGTCTACATCAGCTATTTCCTGTGGCGCATGTACCAGGACGAAAAGGGAGGCCGCTGACATGTTTCCACGTCCCATCCAAAGCGCAGGCCGCACGGCTACTTTCGCCTATCAGGCCTTCTTGCCCGTCGCACTGCTGATCTGGCTGCTGCCGCTTCTGGCGATTTTTCTGACATCGATTCGCGGCGCGGCTGACATAAACTCAGGCAATGTCTTCGGTTGGCCCTCCGAGTTTCAGATGGCGGCCAACTACGTGGCCGTTTTCACCCAGTCCGAGGCCGCGACCTACCTGCTGAACTCGGTCCTGATCACCGTGCCTACTGTGATCATCTCGGTCGCGCTGGCCTGCTTGGCCGGTTACGCGCTGGCGATCTACCGCTTCCGCGTGGCTGTGCCGCTCTTCTTCCTCTTCGTGGCGGGCAACTTCATTCCCTTCCAGATCCTCATGGTTCCGGTGCGCGACATGTCCGTACAAACGGGGCTTTATGATACGATCGCAGGCCAGTTCCTCTTCCACGCCGCCTTCCAAACCGGCTTCTGCACGCTATTCATGCGCAATTTCATCAAGGCCCTGCCCTTTGACTTGATAGAAAGCGCCCGGATCGAAGGCGTCAAGGAATGGAAGATTTTCTGGTACGTCGTCCTGCCACTTGTGCGCCCGGCCATCGCGGCTTTGGCGGTTCTGATCTTCACTTTCGTCTGGAACGACTTCTTCTGGGCAAATGTGCTGACACAGGGCGAAACGGCCAAGCCGATCACAGCCGGTGTGCGTGCTCTGAACGGTCAGTTCGTTAACAACTGGCACCTCGTAAGTGCTGCCTCTCTTTTGGCGGCAATCCCACCCGTCCTGATGTTCTTCCTGATGCAACGCCACTTCATCGCCGGCCTAACGCTTGGCGCCGTGAAATGACCTACCTTTCATCTTTCTTGTAAATACATCCGGGGGTCGGGGGGCAGAGCCCCCGGTCCAACATCACCTTCAACGGATCCGCCCAGAGATTATCCATGACGAAAATAACCTTCATAGGCGCTGGCAGCACCATCTTCATGAAGAACATTCTCGGTGACTGTCTGCACTTCGAGGCGCTGCGCGATGCCGAGTTTGCACTGATGGACATAGACCCGCAGCGCCTTGATGAAAGCGCATTCGTCGCACGGAAAATGATTGCGACCATGGGGGTCGGGGCATCGGTCAAGACGTTCTCCGATCAGCGTGCGGCGCTCGATGGCGCGGATTTTGTCGTCGTGGCTTTCCAGATTGGCGGCTATGATCCCTGTACGATCACTGACTTTGAGATTCCGAAGTCCTACGGTCTGCGCCAAACCATCGCCGACACTTTGGGCGTGGGGGGGATCATGCGCGGCCTGCGAACCGTACCGCATCTGTGGCAGGTCGCTCGGGACATGTCGGATCTCTGTCCTGACGCTTTGATGTTGCAATATGTCAATCCGATGGCAATCAACACCTGGGCCCTGGCCGAAGCCTTTCCGGAGATCAGGCAAGTAGGCCTGTGCCATTCGGTTCAGAATACGGTACAAGAGATCGCCCATGATTTGTCCCTGCCACAATCCGAAATTGACTATCGCGTCGCCGGCGTGAACCATGTCGCCTTTTTTCTAGAGCTTGCTCACAACGGCCAAAGCCTGTATCCGCGCCTCGCTGAAGGGTATCGCAACGGTGTGCTGCCCAAGGGTCCGCTGCTGATGCCACGCTGCCCCAACAAGGTGCGCTACGAGGTGATGCGCCACCTTGGCTATTTCTGCACGGAAAGCTCGGAACATCTGGCTGAATATGTACCCTGGTTCATCAAGGATGGGCGCGAGGACCTGATAACAGAGTTCGGCATCCCGCTGGATGAATACCCCCAACGCTGCATCGAGCAGCAGGCCGACTGGTCCGAGCAGGCCCAGGCTTTGAAAGCGGAGGGTGCGGTGTCCGTGCCCAAAAGCCACGAGTTTGCCGCCGAGATCATGAACGCGGTCGTCACAGACACACCCTATGTGATCTATGGAAACCTGCCGAACCGGGGTCAGATGCCGCAACTTCCGCTTGGTGCAGCCGTTGAAACACCCTGCCTTGTCGATCGAAATGGTGTGCAGCCGTCTGTTGTTGATGATGTGCCGCCGCAACTGATCGCCTTGATGCGGAGCCAGATCAACGTGCAGGAACTGACCGTACGGGCGCTGATCGAAGAAAACCGCGACCATGTTCATCACGCCGCCATGATGGATCCGCACACCGCCGCCGAGTTGGACTTGCGTCAGATAAGCAACATGGTGGACGAAATGCTGACCGCACATGGCGACTGGATGCCAGCCTGGCTGCGCGATAAACGCGCGGCATGACCATTGAGACAACCATGACCAAAACTGCACTTTTCCCAGACCTAAACGGCGCTTCTGTCTTCATCACCGGAGGCGGCTCGGGCATTGGTGCCGCGCTGACCGACGGATTTCTGGCACAGGGCGCGAACGTCGGATTTGTTCAGCGCTCGGATGCCAGTGAATTTGCTTCAGAAATGGCGCAAAAGCATGGGCGCGCACCGTTGTTCATTCAGTGCGACGTGACAGACACGCCAGCGCTGAAAGCAGCCATAGATCAGACCGCCGAGGCTTTTGGTCCGGTGTCAGTGCTGGTCAACAACGCCGCCAACGACAAACGGCATGCCTCGCTGGATGTGGACGAAGACTTCTGGGATTGGATGATTGCGATCAACCTAAAGGCATATTTCTTCGGCATGCAGGCGGTTATTCCGGGCATGCAGAAGCTGGGTGGTGGAACAATCATCAACTTCAGTTCGATAAGCTACAAGATGGGACAGGACGGATATCCGATCTATGCGGCTTCAAATGCGGCCATCGCCAACATGTCACATACCATGGCGCGTGAATTTGGTGCCGACAAAATCCGCATCAACGCGCTCGCGCCTGGCTGGGTTTTGACACAAAAACAGCAGGACATGTGGGCCACGCCCGACGCGCTTGACGGGCACTTGGTTCGACAAAGCCTCAAAGAGCACCTTTATGAAGAAGACGTCGTGGGAACGACTCTCTTCCTGGCTTCCAAAGTCAGTCGCATGATCACCGGACAGGTGATCTGCGTTGATGGCGGCGTGGTGCAGACAGGATGAGCGGCGGAATCGGTCATACGTCCTGGATTGCGGTTGACTGGGGAACTTCCAACCTGCGGGTCTGGGGGATGTCTGGTGACGGTACCGTTCTGGCCGAGCACCGCTCTGATAAGGGAATGGCGCGGTTGACGCGCGAAACATTCGAACCCGCGCTCTTGGATCTGATCGGCGACGCTTTGCCCGAGGGGGGGCAGAAGGTGCCGGTGATGATCTGCGGTATGGCCGGTGCTCGTCAGGGCTGGGCAGAGGCCCCTTACCTCGAGGCACCCTGCAGTCCGCCGGGGCCGGAAAACGCAACGCGTGTTGCCACGCGGGATCCACGGATTGCGGTTTACATCCTGCCAGGCATCAAGCAGTTACATCCTGCAGATGTCATGCGGGGCGAGGAAACCCAGATTGCTGGTTTCCTGTCGGGGCAACCGGATTTTGATGGCGTTTTATGTCTGCCGGGGACCCATACAAAATGGGTCCGCATCAGCGCCGGCGAAGTCGTGAGCTTTCAGACCTGCATGACAGGCGAGTTGTTTGACCTCGTGGCCACCCAGTCCGTTGTGGCGCAGGTGCTGCAAGGCGCGGGCTGGGACGACACCGCCTTTCGCGAGGCCGTCGACGATGCTCTGTCCAAACCGCAAATGCTGGCCGCTCGGCTATTCAATTTGCGCGCACGCGGGTTGCTTGAGGGACAGGATCCCGCAACCGGGCGGGCACGGCTGTCGGGGTATCTGATCGGGTCAGAACTTTCTGCGACCCGGCCCTATTGGCTGGGGGCGAATGTCGCGGTTCTGGGAGCCGAGTCCCTGAGTCGGCATTATTGCGCTGCCTTGTCAGCGCAGGGTGTCACGGCTTTGGCCTTTTCCGGAGAGGATCTTGTTCTGACCGGGCTGAGAGCCGCGATGGAAAAAATGAGCAAGGAATTTACATGAGCCGCAATATTATTGCGATCCTACGCGGGATCACTCCTGATGAGGCCGTGCCCGTGGCAGAGGCACTGATCACGGCAGGGGTCACCACGATCGAAGTTCCGCTGAACTCTCCTGATCCCTTTGACAGCATTGGCCGTATGGTCGATGCGCTGGGCGAAGAGGCGCTGATTGGTGCGGGCACGGTGTTATCGCCAGAGGACGTGGACCGCCTTGCTGACGCCGGAGGGCGGATTGTTGTATCACCCGATTGCAACCCGGCGGTTATCGAGCGCACTGTAGCGCTGGGTCTGCAGAGCTGGCCCGGGGTACTGACGCCAACGGAGTGTTTTGCGGCCATTCGTTGCGGGGCAACCGGGCTAAAGGTGTTCCCCTCGTTCCTGATCGGGCCCGAGGGATTGGCGGCGATGAAGGCCGTTTTGCCGGTAGAGGTTCCCGTCTATGCCGTTGGCGGCGTCGGTCCATCTAACTTTGCCGAGTGGCGCAAGGCCGGGGCCGAGGGCTTTGGCATCGGGTCTGCGCTTTACAAACCGGGCCTGTCAGTGGCCGAGGTCGGCGTGCGGGCCGCCGACATGGTGCAGGCCTGGGACGCGCTGTCGTCATGACGGTCCGCGTTTTTGATCCGGCGCAGTGCTACCTGGGCGAGGGGCCGCTTTGGCATCCGACCCGGAATTCCTTGATATGGTTCGATATCATGGAAAAAAGGATGCTGGAACGCGCCAATATTGAGCAGAAAGAGTCAAAGTGCTGGATCTTTGACGAGTATGTTTCGGCGGCCGGGATTGTAGACGACGACACGATTATTGTCGCAAGCCAGACAGCGCTTTCGCGGCTAAACCTGACCAACGGCTCCTTTGAAACACTGGTCCCGCTTGAGGCAGACACCCCTGTTACACGCTCCAACGACGGGCGCGCCGATCCCTATGGCGGGTTCTGGATTGGCACCATGGGTGTGTTTGCTGAGACTGACGCCGGAGCAATCTATCGCTATTACAAGGGCGAGCTGCGCAAGCTGTTTGCGCCAATCACCATCTCGAATGCGATCTGCTTTTCACCGGATGGCCTGCATGCCTATTTCACGGACACACCCAAGCGGCAGATCATGCGCGTTGCGCTGGATGGCGAGGGTTGGCCCAAGGGCGACCCCGAAGTCTGGATCGACCTGCGGGCCGAAGAACTGAACCCGGATGGGGCAGATGTCGACAGCGCAGGCAACCTGTGGAACGCACAATGGGGCGCGTCGCGGCTGGCCTGCTATGGGCCAGACGGACAGTTCTTACGAGCCATCGATTTGCCGGCGCAGAATATCACTTGCCCCGCTTTTGGCGGCCCGGATTTCACGGTGCTTTTTGCCACCAGCGCGACGAATGGATTGGATGAAACCTATCCCGACGCGGGCAAGACCTATGTCTGTGAGGTCGACATTCCGGGCCAACCGGCGAACCGTGTGCTTTTGTAACTTTGGTTTCTGGTGAGTATTTTTGGAAAGATGAAGCGCATGGCGTGTGAAAGGATGGGCGGATGAAGCGCACGTTGGGCACCTGTTATTACCCCGAGCATTGGCCGGAAGAGATCTGGGTTGAGGATGCGCGTCGCATGCAGGCATCAGGTCTGACCTGGGTCCGGATTGGCGAGTTTGCCTGGAGCCGTTTGGAGCCCAAACCCGGTGTGTTCGCTTGGGGTTGGCTGGATCGGGCCATTGAAATTCTGGGAAGCGCTGGGCTGAAGGTGGTGCTGGGCACGCCCACTGCGACACCCCCGCGGTGGGTTGTTGACAAGCATCCTGATATGCTGGCGGTGGATGCAGAAGGTCGCCCGCGCCGGTTTGGGTCTCGTCGTCATTATTGTTTCAGTCATGCGGGATACCTGCAAGAAAGTCGCCGCATTGTTGAGTGTGTGGCGCGCCGGTATGGGCGAAATCCGCATGTTGCGGCCTGGCAGACTGACAATGAATATGGATGTCATGACACCGTCATTTCTTACAGTGCTGCCGCGCGCACGGCGTTTCAGGACTGGTGTGCGCAGCGATATCAGAGTGTGGGGTCCCTAAACCGCTCTTGGGGCAATGTCTTTTGGTCGATGGAGTACGACAGTTTTGATCAGATCGATCTGCCAAATCTGACAGTGACGGACCCTAATCCGGCTCATGTTTTGGCCTTTCGACGGTTTAGCTCGGACCAGGTGGCGCGTTACAATCAGGCCCAGGTCGAGATTATTCGGCAGTTTTCGGATGCTCCGATTTCGCACAATTACATGGGGCGCGTCACAGAGTTTGACCACTATGCAGTTGCCGCAGACATGGAGATCGCGACCTGGGATAGCTATCCTTTGGGCTTTCTGGAAGATCGCGTGGGCGCCTCCCCTGATCGGCAGCGCACCTATCAGCGGCAGGGCGACCCGGATTTCCAAGCGTTTCATCATGATTTGTACCGGTCTGTTGGGCGTGGGCGCTGGTGGGTCATGGAGCAACAACCGGGCCCGGTAAACTGGGCCCCGGTAAACCCCGCGCCTTTGCCAGGCATGGTACGGTTGTGGTCCTGGGAAGCCTTTGCCCATGGGGCTGAGGCGGTCTGCTATTTCCGATGGCGCCAAGCGCCTTTTGCGCAAGAACAGTTGCATGCCGGTCTATTGCGGCCAGACAGTGTTCCTGCGCCGGGCCACGCCGAAGCCTTGGCCGTGGCTGCGGAACTGGCGGACGCGCCCGAGGTCTGTCCAGGTGCGGCGCCGGTGGCGCTGATTTTTGATTATGACGCCTGCTGGGCCTGGGAGGTGCAGCCGCAAGGGCAGGGCTTGAGCTATTTCGATCTGGTCTTTGACACCTACCGGTCGTTGCGCCGTCTGGGACTGTCCGTTGATATCCTGCCGCCAGACAATTTGGCTTTTGAGGGATACAGCGCCATCTTTGCGCCCGGACTTGTGCATATGTCGGACGCGCAGAAACAGGCGCTTGCCGCATCTTCGGCTCAGGTGGTCCTGGGTCCTCGCAGTGCGGCGCGTACTGGTGACATGCAAATCCCGGTGCCACTGCCACCGGCCATTCCGGGGCTGGATGTCACCGTCGCCTGGATGGAGACCATCCGCCGCGACAGCCCGCGCGCCCTGGATGATGGTGGGTGTGCAACACGCTGGATCGAGACGTTGGAGGGTACGGCCAAGCCGGTTTTGACTGGTGTCGATGGTGCGACACTTGCCATGCGTGAGGGGCATCTGTGGTATCTGGGCACCTGGCTCGACGAGGTCGGGATGGATGCATTCCTGGCCGGTGTGTGCGCCGAGGCCGGTGTGCCGGTTC
>JAKVCP010000015.1 GCA_022448925.1 Paracoccaceae bacterium | reverse complement strand
AAGCTTTTCGCAATACAGCGGACTTTCATACATTTCGCAGCATTGGTGATTCTGGGCTCAGAGCGGTCATTCGCTGCGACAACTTCAAACGTCAGCTAGTCATCGTTCGCGATATCGGCGTGGTTTGATGGGCTTGCGGCATAAACACTGACGATACTAGCCAAAACCGTAGAAGAAGCGCACCTGACGCGGAGCATCCTTCAGGGCAAATTTTTCCTAATATCAGTCCGTTCAGAATCGAAGCCTTATCACATAAAAACAGATGCCTACCGCAAAAATTCGCGGTAGGTTTGTGGTGTATGTCCCGAGAAGCTGAATGCGTCGGTCCATTGGCCGCGAGGGTATTTATATGCGTCTCTGAAGATCTTTACAGGTAGATCCGCCTGCGCTAACGCTTTTGTGTCAGACCAAGACCAAGGGGAGCCTGTATCTTGTTCCGATCCATAGCCATGGCGGCGCTTATGGCGACCAGCGCGACGTCGGCGCGGGCGGCAGAGATTTCCATCCGGCCCGATCTGGCACCTCACCTTTCGAAGCTCAAGACATTCTACGGCGGCCGATCGGATGCGTTTCAATCGCAAGTGTGGGACCCGTCTGGCCCCGGTGCCGACGAGGGCATCGTCTATATCTCGGGTCCCATCGAAAAAGGCGACGCAGAGCGGTTGGAAAAACTGATCGTCAAGGACCGCAACGCGAACACGTTTCATGTTCCGATACCCTTTCACGTCGTCCTGAACAGTCCCGGCGGCAACTTTGTCGAGGCCGTGAAGATGGGCGAGTTCCTGGCGCAATGGCGCTACGGTAACGGTGGCGAGCCCTTGGCAGGCGTCTTTGTCCTGAACGGCCAGCGCTGCATGTCGGCCTGCGCCATGACTTTCAGCTTGGCGGTCGCCGACAGAGATGGCGGCAGCGCCGAAAGGTTTGTCGAGGTTGGGGCCGAACTTGGGTTTCACATGCCTTTTTTGCCACCCGGTCAGGCAGCGCAGTCTGCACAAATCAGCGCGGCAATGGATGTGACGTATGACGTGATGTCCGAATTCCTGAAACTTGTCAGTTCGGGACGCGTGCCAATCGCGTTGGCACACAACGCATTGCATTATCGCACCGCCGATGAATTTTTGTTCTTCGCGGAGGACTGATGACGCGCTTCATGGGGTTCGATCCAGTGGCGGCCGGTGCTCAAGCTGCATCAGTATCACCTGATGGGCTTACAACTGAAGACGCTCTAGAGCTTTGCCGAATTGTGGACTTTTCGCGTGAGGGCGGGCTTCCGACCAGCCATGACTATGAATGGTACAGCTTCGATGGACCCGAGTGCCTGTTCGAAAGCGGCGACGGTACAACACGGCTGACATATTCAAATGGCAACATTGCCAGCGTCCTGACGGCAGGCTTGCTGGCCGATCACCTGGGTTGCCACGGCGGTCAGTTGACCAAACACTACTACCATTGGGATTGGGACAACCTGTTTCTTGACGAAGAAGAAGAAAGTTACAGTGCCTATGCACGCGCGGTGGCAGACTACGACGGGACAGAGTTTCATTTCCCCTTTAAGATGGACTGGTCCCGTACGCTTCTGTCCAACGTCAACATGCGTGACGCACCGGGGCTGGACGGGAGACGGATCGTTCAGCTCAAAGAAGGAACCGAAATCGAGGTCACTGACTGCAAGATTACTGGCGACAGCCAGGGCGTCTGGTTTAAGGTCATTGCCCAAGGGCGAACCGGTTGGATCAGTGCCCGTTACGTCAGCCGACGCACACCCACACGACACTATGACTCCGCCATGATCCGACCCGCACGCTGATCTGCCTTGACAAACCAAGACACGGGTCGGGGGGCCGGTCAATATCCTCGATCAAGCCTGCAGAATTATGAGATTTCTGGAGAAAATTTCGAATGAGCGGGCTTATCCCTTCGCTTGCAAATGGGTCCTGACCACCAAATGTGATCATTGTCACAACAGGCTACTATCGTGTCGGCCTCCTTTTGCGCCAAAGCGGTGGAGTGTCCAAGCTGATCGACAACGCATTGCAGGCGTGAAAGAAGGCCTGCTGCGCCTCTGCCGATCTGTCCAAACGTCCCGGGCTATCCCCACGCATGAATTTGACATAATTTATCAAGCGCCCCCGCGGTTCTGATGTAACGCCAGCTTCTGCAAAAATCGGAACTGATCCTTGCGGTGAGACAAAAGAGATCTACTCATTTTCGCCTTTTGCACAGGCCAAAGTCGCGGCAGGCATCAGGGCGGTTTCGATCTCGTCCCTCTCGGCCTCGAACTGTCGTGATGCAGCCTCTGGGTCGGTCAGTTTCAAAGATGACGGAAACGGCGATCATGGATCAAAGAAATCCATCACCGGCGCGTGTTGGTCCGGCGAACAGCATGCAAAGAAGGATCTGCCGAGTAGCTGACCCCCGCCACAGGCATGAATCGCAAGCGGATCCTGGGCGACGAACATCTGGCAAAAGCGGTTCCCCCCCCCCGCCACTGTCTTCATCCATGTTATGTATCTGATCGCGCGCCCGAGCACGGTCATTCGGGCTGTAGGTGACGCTTGCAGTTGATGGCGACCAGGATCATGTCTGTCAGTCAGCGCCTTCAAGCTCTCAATATCGGCATTCTCAACCGGGATGTTTGCCAATCCGAAGACCCAGTTCGACAAGTTGTCGTAAGAATTAACAGCCTCTCGGGCGCTGATGGTTTCCGGAGGGTCGTACCTGAACCCCGAAATATCCCAGCGACCCGCCTTGTCCACTGTATCGATACAGAAGAAATCCTCTCCTTCATGTTGCAACATGTTGCGCAAGAGATCGGGTGCAATGGCGGGCATCTCCTCGATCTGTTTCCAGTTGTTACCGACGCGCACAAACTCAAGAATCGATAAAAATGCGATATCAAAGCGGCGTTCGGCATCGGCAGAACACAACGGCCCATCCTCCGGCAAACTAAGGTCCCGGCGGTGAAAGCCCATCGTGGCGTTGACATGCATCCGGCGGTCAAATTCAAGCGAGGTGCAACCCCCGCTGTTGTCAAGCGACGGCTCTGTGCCCAAAACGAACATCACCGCACAGGCCGACAGACAACGCGCTCCATCGTCGATCACCGTGCCGACGACCTGCTCTTCCAGGAGGGCCGCTATCTTGATGCCCTTAAGGAAATGACCGCAAGGGTCTTCAGACCCTCAAGAGAATTCCGATCGCGTGCATATCTCTTGCAATGTCATGTCATGAAGAACGAGTGAATTTGCCTGGCCTTGGCCAAGCCATTTCCATCGCGTTTCTTCAGTGCGCACGATCCCGGTTCAGCGACAACAGGATGATCGCCTGCACTATCGGGTCGAAAATCAGCTGATCGATCTCTCATTCAAGGCTTTTTACACTGAAATGATCACCGGGCACGCCCCCAATGTAAATGCCCTGTGCCCCAGAACCGGCGCTGCGATGGGAACCCGGTTCGCCACCCGCCTTGCCCTCAACTACGACGCTGCACAGCACGAGGTCAAAGGCAGTGCCATCTTCAAGCACCCGATCCTGGCAGGCGCAGAGGCCAGCAAACAGGGCGTGTTCCACACGTGCACAACGACCGGAACCACCGATTCAAAGGCAATTGCGGCCAAGATCGCAGTCCAGTTTCATGTCAGATGTAACGTAAAACGTTCGAGGCCGGGACTGCGCTTTGGCTTAGATGGCCAAGACAGCCCTAAGCATCAAGCGGCCGTGGCAATCTCCTGCCGGTTCGATCTCAGAACCGCGCCTGTCTCTTCCTGAGCGCGCCTGCCCCTTCCCTGGACTGATTTTCAAGCAGAGCCTCAAAAATAAAAACCCCCAAGGCGGCGCCACGGGGGTTTCTAACTTTATCCGGTTCGGATCTGCTTACAGCAGCCCTTCGCGCTGGGCCTTCTTGCGCGCCAGTTTGCGGGCACGGCGGATGGCCTCGGCCTTCTCACGAGCTTTTTTCTCGGACGGTTTCTCGAAATGTTGCTTCAGCTTCATTTCACGGAAAACGCCTTCGCGCTGCAGCTTTTTCTTCAGGGCACGAAGCGCCTGATCGACGTTGTTGTCGCGAACACTAACCTGCATGTGGTTGTCACCACCTTTCTAGTCTGGAGTTGCATTGAATTGCAGGAAGCGCTTCCTTAGCAGAGGTCCGATTTTAAGTCCAGACCTGCGTTTTCGGTGATTTTTTCGGGCAAGACGCTGAAATAATTGAGAGTTGTCTTCATGCCGCGTTGGGCGCGCTGTGTTGCATGCATGCCGGCCCGCTCTGAATTGGGTGAGCGCTTGGCTGGGTGCAGTGCCGCCACTTCGGTCTGCATGACCCCGTGACCGGTCAGATTGTGGTAATCTTTGGCACTCGGGCCATGCGTGCGCCCTGCAAACCGAACCATAAGCCGGGTCATCATGGGGGGCTTTCGTGGGTGATGCAGTTCTGAGCAGTTTGTGACGCGTCACAGCCACCGCGCGTCAAAGCGCCCCTGTCAGAGCCTTGGTAGAATTGGCAGGTTGGGCGGGCCGTGCTAAATCAAGGCAGGTAAGGTCGCGGGAGCAAGATGTGATGGACAGGGATAAACTGCTGGATGCAGCATTGGTGCATGTACCCTTTGACGGCTGGACTGAAGCAACCTTTCGGGCAGCCGTGGCGGACAGTGGCGCAGACCCGGTTGTTGCGCGGGGCGTGTTTCCCCGCGGTGCCTTGGATCTGGCCCTGGCGTATCATCGGCGCGGTGACGATCTGATGAGTGAGCGGCTCGCCGACGTTGATCTGGGGGCAATGAAAATACGGGAAAAGATCACTTTCGCGGTACGGGCGCGGCTTGAGGTCATCGAGGATCGCGAGTTGGTGCGCCGGGGCCTGACACTGTTTTCGTTGCCGATGCACGCAGCAGATGGAGCCCGCGCGCTGTGGGGAACGGCCGACCTGATCTGGACCGCCATTGGTGACAGTTCCGAGGATGTGAACTGGTACACCAAACGCGCGACCCTGTCGGGTGTCTACTCCTCGGTTGTGCTGTATTGGCTGGGGGATGATACACCGGGAAATGAAGCAACGTGGGCTTTTCTGGACCGCAGGATCGAGGACGTGATGCGGATCGAGAAGGTCAAGGCGCGGATTCGGACGAACGCGTTGTTGAAACCCCTCATGGCTGGCCCAACATGGCTGGCGGCGCGCATCAAGGCCCCAAAACCGGCAGGCAATGATCTGCCGGGCCGATGGCGCCGCTAACCGGTTGCAGGCCGGACCGGGTCCGTGCTGAATGGCCTGTAAACAGCAGACGGAGCACAGCATGGTCACGATGACCGCAGTTGAAATAACCGAGCCCGGCGGGCCCGAGGTTTTGAACCTGACGCACCGTCCGGTCCCGCAGGCCGGGCATGGTCAGGTGGTGATCCGCGTCGCCTATGCGGGGGTGAACCGGCCGGATGCATTGCAGCGCGCCGGTCTGTACAATCCGCCACCGACGGCATCTGACCTGCCCGGTCTCGAAGCCTCAGGAGAGGTCGTCGATGTCGGGCCGGGTGTCACGAGTGTTCGTCCGGGTGACCAGGTCTGCGCCCTCTTGCCGGGCGGGGGGTATGCCGAATACGCCGCTACGGCTGCCGCCCACTGCCTGCCCGTTCCACCGAATCTGAGCCTCAAGCAGGCCGCATGTCTGCCTGAGACCTTTTTCACGGTCTGGTCGAATGTCTTTGAGCGCGGTGGGCTCAAGGCCGGAGAACGGTTCCTTGTGCATGGCGGCAGCAGCGGCATCGGTACAACGGCGATACAACTTGCCGCGCACTTCGGCGCACGGGTGTTTGCCACGGCCGGATCTGAACAGAAATGTAGGGCCTGCCTTGATCTGGGGGCCGAAACGGCCGTGAACTACCGAGAGGATGATTTCGTCGCGGTCATGCGGGCCGAAGGCGGGGCAAATGTCATTCTGGATATGGTTGGCGGGTCGTATGTTCCGCGCAATCTGAACGCTTTGGCCGATGATGGTCGTCTGGTCCAGATTGCCTTTTTGCAAGGCGCGAAGGTTGAGGTGAACTTTGCCCAGTTGATGACCCGTCGGCTTTGTATGACCGGGTCGACCCTGCGGCCGCAAAGCGATCTGGCAAAGGCACGCATTGCAGAGGCGTTGCGCAGCCAGGTCTGGCCTTTGCTTGGTGCAGGCAAGATCTCTCCGGTAATGGATTCCGAATTTCCGCTGGCCGAAGTGGTCCAGGCTCATGCTCGGATGGAAAGCTCGGAACATATTGGAAAAATTGTGTTGAAAGTTGCGTAAGCCTGGTACGGCAAGAGAGGTCAAATGCCCAAGACAGTGATTATCGAAGAACATGGTGGACCCGAGGTCCTGCGCGTCGTGGACGCGTCAATCGGGGATCCTGGGCCGGGTGAAGTGCGGATCCGCCATGAGGCCTGCGGTCTTAATTTTATCGACGTCTATCAACGCACCGGCCTTTATCCGATGGACCTTCCGCATCCGCTTGGCATGGAAGCCGCTGGCGTGATCGAGGCCGTGGGCGAAGGCGTGACGCATCTAAAGCAGGGTGACCGCGCTGCCTATTCAGCCATGCCCGCCGGCGCCTATTGCGAAGAACGGGTGATGCCTGCCGCACAGATCTGCCCCTTGCCCGATGGCATTTCCTTTGAGGACGCGGCGGCGATGATGCTCAAAGGGCTGACGGTCCAGTATCTTTTTCATCGCACCACGCCCCTGCGGTCGGGCGATACCGTGCTGTTTCACGCCGCCGCAGGCGGCGTCGGGCTGATCGCCTGTCAGTGGGCCAAATCAGAGGGCATCAATCTGATCGGCACTGCCGGCACGGATGAGAAATGCGCTCTGGCATTGGAACACGGAGCCGCGCATTGCATCAATTATCGAACGCAGGACTGGGCCGCGCAGGTGCGCGAGTTGACAGGTGGCAAGGGCGTGAACGTGGTGATGGATGCGGTTGGCGCAGATACTTTCACGGACTCATTGGACAGTCTGAAACCGCTTGGCATGATGATTTCGTTTGGCAATGCCTCGGGGCCGGAGCCGCCTTTTGCGCTGACCGAACTGGCGGGGCGCGGGTCGCTGAAGATCACCCGCCCGACCCTGTTCACCCATATCGCCGACCACCAGACCTGTCAGGAAATGGCCCGGATGCTGTTCGGCAAGGTGAAAACGGGGGCGGTAAAGATCCGGATCGATCAACGCTATGGATTGGATCAGGTCGCCGATGCGCACCGTGCGCTTGAGGCGCGAGAAACCACCGGGAGCACGGTTCTCACACTTTGACGTATGCGCACACTTGGTGGGCTGCCTGCCGTACTGCCGCGCTTTCGGTGATCTTTCACAGGTCGTTGGTTGGCCCCACAGCCCCAATGTGACGCATGCCGACCAACGGCACACCCTAATGAGGGCCCCGTGGCACGCAGCGCGGCTTGGTTCGGGCGCGTTGGCCCTGTCTGGGATCTGTCCAGTCTGCGCGGCTCAAAGCCGGGGCAGGCGCAACCGGTTCCGCTGACGTCACCAAGTCGGGCCATCCAAGCCGGGGCGCAGGGCGTTGGCTGCCAAAAGGCTGCCGCTAACGCAAGGGATTGAACACGGCGTCTTCGATCGTGCAGTCGCGCAGCACATCGCGACCACAGGGCACAAAGTCCAGGTTTTTTGACAGGCAGATTCGCACTTCCTGAATATAGCGGGCCTTGCAAACGACGGTCAGGCCGTCGGCTTCGATGGTGTCATTGGCCTTGAGAAAGGCCTCTTCCACGACACGGGCGGGCAGCTTCAGCGGCTTGTCGATCTTGCGAAAAACGCGCGGGCGATTGATTTTCCCATAGGCTTTGCGCGACAGCTCGAAATAGGTCTCGGCGGACAGTCCACTACAGGTGCCGTGCTTTTTCCACTGGTGCCAGGCAAGCCCACCACTGCCCATGATGTCCTGCATCTGGCCTGTCATCCTGCGAGAGGGCGCACGTTTGGCCGTTTTGCAATAACTGGGCCAGCCGGCATGATACTGGGGCCATAATCCATGCAGATTCCAACCCAGATCACGCTCGCATTGCTCAGCGTTTCTTGCATCACCCTCCAAAGCGCACCAATTCGGCGACCAACTCAGAGCGAGAACGTAGTAATCGAAGTGCCCGGCACGTTCGCCCTCGGCATGTGCAAAACCGGCCATCATCAGCAGCATAAAGACCCAGCGCATTTACTCTTCCCTAATTGCTTCAGCATGACTATAACCCCGTGAAGTTCCCCGACAACGGAAACCCGCCTTGACCGCCAAGGCAGCCTGTTTCAGGCGACGGGGACTATTTGCCTAAGGAGACACGACATGGCCAAACTGCTGCACCCCAAGGCGACCGCCGTCTGGCTGGTCGACAACACCACGCTGACATTCAAGCAGATTGCGGATTTCACCGGCATGCATGAGCTTGAAGTTCAGGGCATTGCCGATGGTGATGTTGCCGCAGGCGTGAAAGGGTTTGACCCGGTTGCGAACAACCAGCTTGTGCAGGAAGAGATCGATAAGGCGGAACAGAACCCGTTGATCAAGCTGAAGCTCAAGTTCAACCCGGCGGCACGCGACGAAGAAAAGCGCCGTGGGCCCCGCTATACGCCCCTGTCCAAACGGCAGGACCGGCCCGCCTCGATCCTGTGGTTGGTCAAGTTCCATCCGGAACTGAGCGATGGGCAGATCTCAAAGCTGGTCGGAACCACCAAGCCGACGATCCAGGCGATCCGAGAGCGGACGCATTGGAACATCGCCAACATTCAGCCCATTGATCCGGTGGCGCTTGGACTGTGCAAGCAATCTGAACTGGATGCAGTTGTACAAAAGGCTGCGGCCAAGCGTGCTGCGGAAGGCGAGGTCATGGATGACGATGCGCGTCGCAAGCTGGTGTCAACCGAACAGAGCCTTGAAATGGACGCCGAGCCGCGCATTCCTTCGGCTATCGAAGGGCTTGAGACCTTTAGCCTGAGCGATCCGCGTGATGAAGATGACGAAAAGAGCGACGAGGATTTCCTTGACGCGGACAGCTTCTTCAACCTGCCCGGCGATGACAGCGATGAGGACAAACAGCCGTAAACCGGCCTGCGTCCCGGCATCAGGAATTGTGACAAGGCAGCGCCAGGTTTGGTGCTGCTTTTGTTTGTGTGGATATGCGTCCTGTTTGCATCGGTCGCGCGCCGTGCTGTTAAGGTTTGATCACAGGGACGGTTCGGTTTTGCATGGGCTGGTCGGGCGCGTTGTGCAGTCTGGGCTCTGGATGCCTTCCGAAAGACTGTTCATAGCGCGCGTGACACAGGCGTGCGATGCGTGTGTCCTGGATATCCCAAGATTGCCCTGCCGGATTGTCTGACAGAGCGCGCCATGGTTGCGGGGTCAGCGCGCCGGGACTCTTTCACATTGGTTTGCGGGCGTTCAGCGCGGCGGTGATGGTGCCGTCGTCAAGGTAGTCCAGTTCGCCTCCTATGGGTACGCCTTGGGCGAGTGACGTGAGTGTGACCTGATCTTCAAGAAGGTCTGCGATGTAGTGCGCTGTTGTTTGACCGTCGACCGTTGCATTGAGCGCGAGAATGATCTCAGTCACATTCTCGGTTGTCACGCGGGTCACGAGCTTGGGGATGCGCAGTTCGTCCGGGCCGATGGAATCGAGCGCAGACAGCGTACCGCCAAGAACGTGATACCTGCCCTGAAAGACACCTGATCGCTCCATGGCCCACAGGTCTGCGACATCTTCGACAACGCAGATCTGGCCGTTGGCGCGTTTGTCAGAGCTGCAGATTTCGCAGATATCACGGGTGCATATATTGCCACAGTTCAGACATTCACGCGCGCTTGAGGCGACCCGTGTAATCATGTCTGAGAGCGGTAACAACAACAGGGACCGTTTGCGGATCATATGCAATACCGCCCGCCGCGCCGAGCGAGGTCCGAGACCAGGCAGCTTGGCCATCATGTCGATCAGGGCGTCGATGTCATTGTCACGGCTCATATCTGTGGCCTTTGTGCCGTTGGCGGCTTTGGGAGGCCTCCGGCGGGAGTATTTTGGGAAAGATGAAAGATCAGAAGGGCAGCTTCATATCAGCCGGCAAGCCCATTTCTTCGGTCAGTTTGTCCATTTCTTCCTGCGCCTTTTCCTGGGCTTTGGCTTGGGCGTCCTTGATCGCAGCAAGGATCAGGTCCTCGGCGACTTCTTTTTCGGAGGGCACAAAGATCGAGGGGTCGATTTCCAGCCCGGTCAGGACACCCTTTGCGGTGGCGGTGGCCTTGACCAGTCCGGCGCCGCTTTCGCCTGTCACGGACATCGTGGCGAGATCGTTTTGCAGTTGTGCAACTTTCGTTTGCATTTCCTGCGCTTTCTTCATCATTCCGGCCATGTCGCCGAGCTGGCCCAATCCTTTGAGCATCGGTGTCTCTCCTATGTGCGGCGGCCAAGGATGGCGGCCCTGAGTGTTAAGATGGTTATCGCAGCGGTGATTGCCAGCGACAAGTGGGGTGGCGCGATGCAACCCTCTTTGAACGCGATTTTCTGTACGCCGCTGGGGTCTGGCAGGAAATAGGTGGCAATGGCGACGGTGAGGAGGCCGTTCAGAAGGGTTGCGGCAATTGCGATCCCGCGGCGGCGGGTGAGCAGGGCGATGGCTGCGATTGCCAGGATCGCAAGCGTGACCGGGTTTGTCAGCGTGAAGAGAGGGTCTGTCCAGATCGTCACCGGACCGTCGTCCGGCGACCAGTTGGGACGCGCTTTGTCACACACCTCTGCGAGAGCCTGCGACGGCGCGAATGCCGTGCACAGCGTCAGTCGTCTTCGAAGGGGTCCCATTCGTCTTCAACCTCGGGAAGGGCTTCGGCTTCGGCCTCGGCGGCGATTGCGGCGGCGGTGCGGATCTCGGCGATCTTTGCGCCGGGGAATGTGGCCAGGGCGGCTTGAACCAGCGGGTGTTCGGTGGCCTTGGCCTTGAGAGCCAGGGCGGCGGCATCGCGTTTTTCGGCGATGGTTTCGCCGGTGGCGTCGTTCACGACAATTACTGCCCAACGGTTGCCGGTCCAGCGTTGCAGGGCGTTGCCCAGTCGCTGCGAGAGGTCGGCGCGGGCGGTGGCGGTGGGCGTGAACTCGATCCGGCCGGGCTGATAGGCAGCAAGGCGCAGGCAGGACTCAACCTCGACCAGGAGTGTCATGTCGCGATTGGCTCGTATCAACTCGACCACGTGGTCAAATGAGGGGTAGCGGGCGAGTGCGGCGTCCGTTGCTACAGCCGTGATTGCCCGGTTGGTGGCGGCCCGAGGGCCCGATGTCGGGGTGGTTGCCACTGGCGCGCTGGAAACAGCCTGTGTGGGCGCTGACGCTGGCCTTCCCGCAGGACCACCCGACCCCGGGCCGGGCAAAGGTGGTGGAGGCGTATCCCTGAGCTTGCGTACAAGCTCTTCGGGCGAGGGCAAATCGGCCACATGGGTCAGCCGGATCACAGCCATTTCGGCTGCCATCATGGCATTGGGCGCCGCGCCTACTTCGTCAAGGGCCTTGAGCAGCATTTGCCACATTCGGGTCAGAGGCCGCATTCCAAGAGACGTTGCCAATGCTGTTCCGCGATCCCGCTCTTCGGGGGCGATGGTGGGATCTTCGGCGGCCTCTGGCGTGATCTTCACGACCGAAATCCAGTGTGTGATCTCAGCCAGGTCGCGCAAGATGGCCATTGGATCGGCCCCTTCGGCATATTGCGCACCAAGTTCTGTCAGAGCTGCCGCTGCATCACCGCGCATGATCATCTCAAACAGGTCCAGAACGCGGCCGCGATCAGCCAGCCCCAGCATGGCGCGGACCTGATCGGCGCTGGTTTCGCCAGCTCCATGTGAGATGGCCTGATCCAGCAGCGATTGTGCATCACGGGCAGAGCCTTCAGCAGCCCGAGTGATCAGCGCCAAGGCATCCTCTGCGATTGTAGCATCCTCGGCGGTGGCAATTCGACGCAGCATTGCGATCATGTCTTCAGGCTCGATCCGGCGCAGGTCGAAACGCTGGCAGCGCGACAGCACTGTCACGGGCACTTTGCGAATCTCGGTCGTCGCAAAAATGAATTTTACATGTGCTGGCGGCTCCTCAAGTGTCTTCAGCAGTGCGTTGAATGCACTGGTCGACAGCATGTGAACCTCGTCAATGATGTAAATCTTGTAGCGTGCACTTGCTGCGCGATAATGCACTGAATCGATGATCTCGCGGATGTCGTTCACGCCCGTGCGGCTGGCGGCGTCCATCTCCATGACGTCGACGTGCCGGCCCTCCATGATTGCACGACAGTGTTCGCATTGGCCGCATGGCTCTGTCGTCGGTCCACCGGTGCCGTCGGGTCCAATGCAGTTCATGCCCTTGGCGATGATCCGCGCAGTGGTGGTTTTGCCGGTTCCCCGGATACCTGTCATGATAAAGGCCTGTGCGATCCTGTCCGCCTCAAAGGCGTTTTTCAGGGTGCGCACCATCGCATCTTGTCCGACGAGGTCGGCAAAGGTTTCGGGCCGGTATTTCCGGGCCAGCACCTGATAGGCGGGTGGGTCAGTGTCGCTCATGGGGCCTCGTGTCACTTTCGGGTCAGACTAAGCGTTGCGATGAAGCGCGTCCAGCACATGAGCCGGGGCTGAGGGGACTTGCGCTGTTGGTCACCAATTTGTCGGGCGGTTCGCGGTGTCCAAGCGCCGGTCTTGCTTGTCTGCCGGACAAGCAAGACCGCCCCAACATATCGTATATTGCTAATTTTGTCAGTGTTGAGCCACCTGGCACGCCTGGGCAGGGGGCAGGCTGAATGAGGTGGGGATGGTCGCCATGACCCGTCGAAAGGCGCCAAAAAGCTTTCAGCAACGGGGTCTTCAAAACTCCAGTCAGTGACTGAAGCCATTGTGCACACCGCGATGTCCGGGCGTGCGGCCGGGGAGGGGCGCGACGGTTTTCGGCCAGGGCTGCAGACCACCCGACACAGATCGGACGAAAGTCATCTTGCGTGGTGTGATTCCGCTGGACAGAGCTTGGATCAGGTGGAACGCTGCCCGGTGGACGTCGAAGACCATGTCTGACTGCGGCTTGTATGTCACCCGGGCCGTTATGCGACGTTCCAGCTGTCAGGTGATTTTGGGGGCAACATGACCGAAATGGTCATCTATGCGCTGCCAGTCGGAGGCGGCATTCTTGCGTTGTCGCCTGTTCCTGGCGGCGGCGGAACCTATGCGGCTGATCTCAAGCATATTGCCGCGTGGAAGCCGGCAATCGTGGTGTCCTTGACCACCAATAAAGAGATGCTGGACGCCGGTGCCCACGGCTTTGGAGCAGATATTCAGGACAATGGCACCCGGTGGGTCCATATGCCGATCCAGGACTTCGGCACACCCAACACCAATTTTGAAAGTGCCTGGAAGGATGTCAGCGCAGCGATACGCGCGGCGTTGCACGGCGGAGGCCGCGTCCTGGTACATTGCAAGGCCGGCCAGGGGCGTTCGGGCATGGTGGCGCTGCGTGTGATGATCGAAGCCGGCGCAGACCCAGCAGCGGCGCTTGATCGGCTTCGCGCAGTGCGGCCAGGGGCAGTTGAAACTGACGATCAGATGGTTTGGGCCAAACGGGTCGACCGGTCAAGTGCGGTCTTTGTCCGACATTCCGAGTGACGTCGGACATGCCCTGATCCGCCTCGGTGCCGGCGGGGACCTTGGGCCCCCGGCCGGCTTATTGTCTAGCGGTCGATAATATTGTGCTCTGGTCCATACGGAAACTTCGTAATGTTTTCGACGCCGTCATCGCTGATGACCAGGATGTCATGCTCTCGGTAGCCACCTGCGCCCGGTGTTCCTTCGGGGATCCAGATCATGGGTTCCATCGACACGACCATGCCCGGCTCCAGTACAGTGTCGATGTCCTCTCGCAACTCGAGCCCCGCTTCTCGGCCGTAGTAGTGGCTGAGCACACCAAAGGAATGGCCGTAGCCGAATGATCGATATTGCAAAAGACCTTCCTCTGCGAAATAGCGGTTCAGTTCTTCGGTGATGCCAGAACAGGTTGCGCCCTGCTTGATCAGGCTTAGACCCAGTTCATGCACCGCCACATTGGCATTCCACAGGCGCAGACTCTCGGCATCGGGCTGACCAACAAAAAGGGTGCGTTCCAACGCGGTATAGTAGCCCGAGATCATGGGAAACGCATTCAGGGACAGGATATCGCCCTTTTGTAGGTGGCGGTTGGTCACCGGGTTATGGGCGCCATCGGTGTTGAGACCGGACTGGAACCATACCCATGTATCGCGGTACTCGGCGTCGGGGTAGGCGCGCGCGATTTCCGTCTCCATCGCATTGCGGCCCGCCATGGCGATTTCAAGCTCTGTTGCGCCTTCTCGGATTGCGGCATGGATGGCTGCGCCGCCAATGTCGGCCGTCCGCGCACCGGCTTTGATCAGCTCTATTTCTTCCGCAGATTTGATCATCCGCGCCTTCATCGTGTCCAGCGCAATGTCGACCAGTTCAGGGTTTGCAAGCATCCGTGCTGCTGTATCACGTGCCGACACCGTCATGTGATCGCCTTCGATCCCGATACGTTTGGCGCCGCCAACCAGCTTGGCAACCGCACGCCAGAAATTGTCGCGTGTCCAATCCGTGTAGATGACATTTTCGCCAATCGATCGGCGCCAGGGCTGGCCCGCGTCGATATTGGCTGACACCGTGGTGCAGCCGTCCTGTGTCACAACACATCCATAGGGCCGGCCGAAGGCGCAATACAGGAAGCCTGAGTAATAGGCGATGTTGTGCATCGAGGTCAGAAGCACGACAGGAATATCACGCGCCGCCATGATCTGGCGCAGCTTGGACAGGCGGCGGTCATATTCGGCACTTGAAAAAGGCAGCGGCGCCTTCTCGCCATTGTGGCGCGTGAAAAAGTCGGGACGATCGAAAAGGTCAGTCATTGTGCATCCTTGTCATATGCCGGACGCGCAGTTTGGATGGGCCCGGCCACTCGTCCCGGCGTACAGGACGGGCAGGTCGCAGCTGGACCTTGACAGGGGGCTGGGCCGCGACGCCATCGCGGCAGCTGTCTGTGCCTAGCGTTAGAAAATGGTCCGTGCGCGGTCAAGAACAGAAAGCATAGCGATACAGCACATGATCACGACATAGTGGAAAAAATGCACTCTTGATACCGGATCGCCTGCTTGCAGAGCATCATCTTATGCGGCCATAGCCGTGGGCCGCCGCAAAGCTGCCGTCTGCGGCCGGATCCCGCGTTGGGGCGTGGCTGTGTTAGCCCGGCGACAGACCACGCAGCCGCTCTGACCTGCGGCGCAAAAGTTCCACGGTGGTCAGCAGCAGGATCGAGATGGTCACCAGGATCGTCGCGGCCGCCAGGATCGTCGGGCTGATCTGTTCGCGCAGGCCTGTGAACATTTGCCAAGGCAGCGTTTGCTGTTGAGCAGAGCCAACGAAAAGGACCACGACCACTTCGTCGAACGAGGTGATAAAGGCGAACAGTCCTCCCGAGATGACCCCCGGCAAGATCAGCGGCATCTGCACACGAAAGAACGTGGTGACAGGGTTGGCCCCCATATTGGCCGCTGCACGTGTCAGGGAGTTGTCAAAGCCCACCAGTGTCGCGGTGACCGTAATGATCACAAACGGCACGCCCAGCACGGCATGGGCCAGAATGACTTTGACGTAGCCGACGAATGACTGGCTTAGACCAAGGTTGGCTTCGAGCCAATTGCCCAGCGGCGCGTAAAAGAAGAACATGCCGGTTGCTGAAATGATCAAGGGCACAATCATCGGTGAAATCATGATGGCCATGATCCACTGACGAAAAGGCACATGCGATTGCGACAAGCCGATCGCAGCAAGTGTGCCAAGGCTGACAGAAATCAAAGTCGCAAAAGGAGCGATGATCAAGGAGTTTTTAAGCGGCGTCATCCACTCCGCGCCGGCCAAGCCCCACATTTTTCCAACGACGACACCGATCAATGCACCGATGATTGCCAGTACGATGATCTTGCCGAAAGACCGCTCTGCGTCTGGCAAAAGTTGCAGAGCAGCCCCCAAAGCAGCTCCGATTACGCTGCCAAAGAGAAGTCCTTTGACTGGCTCACCCCCGCCACTAAAGAAATTTCGATAGTGCTTTAGACTGTATCCCTCGGCTTTGAAGGCCAGCATTTCGGGCGTAAATGTAAAGAAGTCGTCAGCGTTGAAGCTGAGCCACATGACCGGCACCAGAGGCGCTACAAGAAAGAAAAACACCAAACCTGCAATGAACAAAAACGCGTTGTGCCACAGGGTTTGGCCGGCCGTATAGTAAATTGGGACACCCGCCCGATACTGACCCGATCCGATCCAGGCGGCAAACCAGCCCAGGCACAGTCCAACGACCGTGCCACCCACAAGACCGCCGGCACCGCCAAAAACAAGGCCCGCTGCACCGAAAGCAGCCGACGTACCCCATGTGGCCTTCCAACGGGAGATCTGTGGCACTTGCGCCAGAACAAAGGTCAATGCCGCGCCAATCACAGCTCCGACCAGAAAGCCTATCCAGGGCTGGCCAAAGATATTGCCTGTCACAAAGCCGAAACAGGCTCCTAGAACCGCCACGATTGGCATGGTGAATGTCAGCAATGCGGGACGGGTCAGGGTCGTTGACAATGCGCTCATGGGTCAGCCCCCCAGTTTGACGTTATCGATGCCGACGATACGATCGTAAAGCCAGTACAACAGCAGCACCACAGCCAGCAGGATGGATCCCAAGGCCGCAGCAAGACCCCAGTTCAACGAACTGGATATGTGATACGCGATCCGGTTCGAGATAAAGACCCCGCTTGTGCCCCCCACGATTTCCGGCGTGATGTAGTAGCCGATCGCCAAGATGAACACCAAGATAGAGCCCGCCCCGATCCCAGGCACGGATTGTGGAAAATAGACCCGCCAAAAGGCTGTCCAGTTGGTTGCGCCCAGACTTTTGGCCGCTCGTAGGTACGTCGGTGGGATTGTCTTCATCACCGAATAGAGCGGCAGGATCATGAAAGGCAGCAAAATGTGGGTCATTGCGATGACAGTGCCTGTCGCGTTGTTCATCAGGATCAGGCGATTTGCGTCGTCGACAAATCCGAGCCAGACGAGGATCTCGTTGATCACCCCCTGTTGCTGCAGCAGCACTTTCCAAGCGGACGTCCGGACAAGCAATGAGGTCCAGAATGGCAACAACACGAGGATCATGAGCACATTTGCGCTGCGCAAAGGCAAGTTTGCCAGCAACCAGGCCACGGGATAGCCCAGCACGATGCAACTGGCCGTGATCACCAGGGACATCCACAGAGTGCGCACGAAAAGCTTGATGTAGATCTGTTGATTGTCCGGGCGCATCTGCGCACCGTCAGAGCCGATCTCCATATCCACGGCATTGAGAAAGTAGCCGGATGTGTAATCAGGGCTGTAAATCTTGATCGTTTGCCAGACTTCAGGGTCGAGCCAATCCTCGTCGAGGTCGGCAAAGGCATCGCGAAACATCAGGTCCGGCAACTGGTCAAGTTGCGCCGTCAGCAACTTCAGGTCTTGCGCATGAGGGCCCGAATAGCTGTCGATCGCAGCGACGGTGTCCGCGTTGCGCAGGTCAAGACCGAGACCGACATAAACCGCCTCCCAGGGGTCCCGCTTGGCGATGTCACGCCCCTCTTCGAGCGCTTCGAAGATGGCCCAATCCGAATAGGCGGCGGCAGTCAGGGGCAGCATACCGGCCACCTCGTCCGACAGTGTCAGGCCCACATCGCCATTGAAGGCGTCGGGCACCATGTCGTTCCACAGCGACCGGCGCGCCTCGAGCAGCGTGTTGTCGCCACGTCCCGACATCAAGGCAAACCAGGTCTCGCCATCTTTCAGGGCCGGGGCGATGTCTTCGATCGGATCCTGCCATTCCTCTCCGACATCGTCCAGCTTCCGACCGGTGGTGCGAAACAGCGACGAGGTGCCTGTCTGTTCATAGTTCAGCCGGGTGCCCAGCTTGGTGTGTTCTTTTGCCTCGGCGGCTTTGAACAGGTCAAAGTACAAGGCTTGGAACAGCGGCTCTTCTGGTGTCTGATCCGAGCTTTCGTCCCAGTTTTGCAAGGCCAGGGTTGCTTCGGGCATCGTGTTCGAGACGATTTGATTTTCCACGGACCGAAACAGCATGGTGGCGATCGGGATAATGAAAGTGATCACCACGAACAGCAAAAGCGGCGCGATCAACGCCAGCGCCCGGATCTTTTGACGGCGCAGCGCGCGGGCCAGGCTTGTTTTCAGTGGCGTGCCATCTGCGGCGAGCATTGGGCCGGAGGATGTCGTGTCGCTCATATTTACCCCGTTGGGAAAGGATCGCTGCCAAAAGACAGCCCGTGGACGCCGATGTGTCGGCGACGTCGTGGTGGAAAGGGCCACAAATGGCCCTTTCCGACATGCTTTTGCTTACTGTGCCAGCCAGGCCTGGAACTTTGCATCGATGTCGTCGCGATAGTCCGCCCAGAACTCATAGTTGTAGAGGAACGTGTTCGCGGCATTGTTGGGATCGGTTGGCATATGAGGTGCCATGTCGATGCCCAACGACGCATGCTGGCCGACCAGGGGGGCCGACGACAGGCGTGCAGGACCGTAAGAGATATACTTGGCCTGATCTGCAAGACGCTGTGTGTCCGTCGCGAAGTAGACAAAGTCCAGCGCGCGGGCCTTGCGCTCATCCGACAGACCCTCGGGGATGATCCAGCCATCAAGGTCGAACACCTGTGCGTCCCACATCATGCCGATAGGCTGGCCCTGTTCTTCGATGGCTGCAAACAGACGACCGTTGTAGGTCGAGCCCATAAAGATTTCGCCGTCGGCCAAAAGCTGTGGCGTGTCTGCGCCAGCAGACCACCAAATCACGCTGTCCTTGATTGTGTCCAGTTTTGCCAAAGCCTGTTCCTGGCCCTCTTCTGTTGCCAGCACGTCATAGACGTCTGCCTTGGCAACGCCGTCACACAGAAGAGCCCATTCGACATTGTTGATCGGGCGCTTTTCAAGGGCCCGCATGCCGGGATAGGTTTCAAGGTCAAAGACGTCACAGATGTCATTTGGCGCCTCGGCACCGGCCGGAACCATATCCGTGCGATAGCCGAACGTGGTGGAATAGACGATCTGCGGGATAAAGCAGTCGCCGACCAGAAGATCGCCAAAGTCATCTTCGGCGGACGTGCCGTCGGGGGCCGCTGCCAGTTGATCATTGGCGTCGATTTCCATCGCCAGACCTTCGTCGCACAAACGCAGAGCGTCCGCGGCAACAACGTCAACAACATCCCAGGTGATGTTGCCCGCTTCGTTCATCGCGCGCAGCTTGGCCACCGCTTCGGCCGAGCTTTCGTCCCAGGTGACCGTGACGCCGCTGTTCATGGCGACATATGGATCTGTATAGGCGTTGATTTGGCTTTGTTGATAGGCGCCACCCCAGCTGACCAGCGTCATGTCGCTTGCCATATGCCCACCGGCATGGGCCAGACCGGCCATCAGGCCCAGTGTCGACACCGCCGAAACGATATGTAGTTTTCTCATGGTAACTCCCTTTTTTTGCTCGTATTTTTTGCAGGTCACGAGTTTTCCCGTTTACGAAAACACCACAGATCTGCTGTGACGCCAACGTTCTGTTTCACGCGTCAAGCGCGCGACAATCCTGAGGCAACCACCCGATGTCAACTTGGGTGCCCGGCGTCAGCCGTAACTGGTCCGGTGCGTTGCGCGTCTTGACGACGAAATTGTCATTTCCGGCGACGCGCAGTCGGCTGCGGAAGGTGTCACCCATATAGATGAATTCAAGGACCTCTGCCCTGAGAGTATGCGCGCCCTCTTGCAGCCGGTCCTTGTTCATCTCGACCCGTTCGGGGCGGATCGAAACGCGGGTTCGGTCCCCTACGTTTGCGACATTCACCGGCTTTGCATCAATCACTTCACCGCCGTCCAGCTTGACCTCGCAGAGGTCAGGCCCCTTGATCTGTGTCACAACGCCTTCCAGCGTGTTGTTTTCTCCGATGAATTGCGCGACAAAGCTGTTTTCCGGCTCTTCATACAATGTGTCGGGTGGGGCCAACTGCTGGATCCGGCCGTCTTCGAATACAGCGACGCGATCAGACATGGTCAAGGCTTCGGTCTGATCGTGGGTGACATAGACGGTTGTGATGCCCAGATCATGCGCCAGGCGCGTAATTTCGAACTGCATGTGTTCCCGAAGCTGCTTGTCGAGCGCCCCCAAAGGTTCGTCCATCAGAACCAGTTCAGGCTCAAACACAAGGGCGCGGGCCAGCGCAATCCGTTGCTGTTGTCCGCCTGACAGTTGCGCAGGCCTCCGGCCACCAAACGCGCCCATCTGCACCATATCCAACGCACGTTTGACCTTTGCTTCGCGCGTCGCCTTGTCCATTTTGCGCACCTCGAGGGGAAAGGACAGGTTTTCTGCGACGGTCATGTGAGGGAAGAGGGCGTAGTTCTGGAAGACCATGCCAATTCCGCGTTTGTGCGGAGGGATATTGTTGATCGGTTTGCCGTCCAGTAGGATTTCACCATGTGTTGCTGTCTCAAATCCGGCAAGCATCATCAGACAAGTTGTTTTGCCCGACCCGGATGGGCCCAACATGGTTAAGAACTCGCCCTTCGGCATCGAAAGGTTCAGATCTTTCACGACGAGGTTTTCACCGTCATAGGACTTTTGAACACGATCAAATGTCACGAAAGATTGGTCTAATGCGGCATCCAGCACACAGAACTCCCTTATTGTCTGGTCTTTCTCGAAGACCTTATTTTGATCATAACTACATCATCCAAGCGCCGAGCCCGCAATAATAAATGTCAAGTCATTGCTGTAATTGGCTGATTTTTAATAGATCAGCGCATTTTGTCATATGCCAGAAAAGGGCAGAGTTGCTGGAAAACACAGGCTTTCCAATGCGGCTTTGAATTTTTGGTATGGCGGTGCGCGTCTTCAAGTTGGTGCAACTTAGAAAAACACCGTCAACCTGTGGGGCGCTTCCCAGATCGCATGCGGCCTCAACGATCGAGCTTTCTGCAATCCGCGCAACCCGGGCTTCCTGCGCTTCTGCGAAGGTCGCAAACACCTCCGTGGACACACCGGCATGTGCAAGAGCGGTGCGCAACGGCTTGTTGACCTGTGGAGTATAGGGCGACAGAAGCGCCAGGCGCGACAAGCTGTGATGATGCGCAAAGGCGACCGCAGCACGCAGCGGATCTGTGACTTGACGTGCGTTGCAGGCTGATTTGACCAGACCCGCAACTGTATCGGATCCAAGAAGAGCACTTGCAGAAGTGCAACCATATCCGACACTCTTGAAATCCGGCGATTTTGGCAGCAGGTCCGCACTGGCCGGGATCGCCTGTTTCATAGCGATCAAAGTGTCTGGCGTGACCTCGGGAGCGCTGGGAATGCGACTGACATAAAGTGCCGCAGGCACGTCTGCGAGCGCTTCATGAAACTCGGGTTCGAGGGTTTCGTCGGCCCTCAGCACGATGAGCCCCAAGGCACAGGGCAGGTCGGAATCGGGCATCAATTCATAGGGGCGGTGGCTCATATGATGGGAATCTCCGGTCCAGCCCTTGGGCTTAGGAAAATCGGGTCGCCCTCGGTGATCAGGATGTTTTCCTCATGCACCATGATCCGATCACCCAGGGCCATTCCGGGCTCTAGTGTCAGGATCATTCCGGGTGTCAGGACAGTGTGGTCCGTCGCAATCAACGAGGGCCACTCTGTCAGCGACATTCCCAGGCCGTGCCCAAGGCGGCCGGCATCGGTGCCGGTGGACCCCGGGGCAAGAACCGCGTTCATGGCATGAAATACCGTTGCGGCCGTGGCTCCGGGTTTCGCGGCGTCTGCCCCGGACTGCGTTGCCTCGATCAGACGCCGGTGGGTGTTGCGTACGGGGGCACTGGGACGGCCGACCGACCAGTTTCGATCAAAGTCGCAAAAGTATCCCTCGTGCACGAGGCCGGTGTCCAACATCAGCACATCGCCTGTCGTCAGCGGGGTGGCTGTGGCGGGGGAAATCACGTCGCGATACCCGGCCTGACCCGCGCCACCCGCCAGATAGGGCACCCAATCGGCCCCTTCCTCCAGACACAGGATTTGAAAATCGCGAAAAATCCTGTCAAGTGGTACGCCGGCCGAGGCGATTTCGGCCACGCGGGCAAAGGCACGGCCTGCGATGTGACAGGCCCTTGCGACTTTGCGGATCTCTGCTTGGGATTTGACCATGCGCAAACGACGAAAGATCCCGGCATCAGATGTCAGCGACACCGCCTGTGCCAGCCTGTCAAGGTTGCTCTTGGGCATGCGCACCTGGGTTTCATGCCCGTCAGGAAGAGCCACAAGCCCGCCTGGCGCAACCTCGTGCAGGGTGTCGATCAAAAGGCCAAGGCCATCGTCTTCCAGGTCAGGTGCCGGCCAGGTGCGGATATCATCGACCCAGGTCTGTCCCATCAGCTGGGCACCGATCGATGGGATAACAGCGATCGGCTTGCCCGAGGCGGGCAGAACGATAAACCAAGGGCGTGTGGGACTTTCCCAGAACCGGGTCAGGTAGCCGGTGACGTAACGCACCTCTGGCTCTGTGGTCAAAAGGCAGGCGGCAATGTCGTGTTCGGCCATCAGCGCCTGCGCGCGCGCCGTCCGACCGGCAAATTCGGAAGCGGCAAAGCTGCTCACTCTGCAACCTCGGACAGGAAACACAGACACTGCGCGGTCCCATCCAGTCCAAGCATATCGCTGACATCTCTGTGTAAAGCCGCCGCCAATCCGGCCCCGCCCGATGCCGTCGTGGCCAACCCTTGCGCCGCCATTCTGGGCAACAGCGCTGTGACGTCCTTATCGTCGAGCGTCAGAAAATGGTCTGCATCCCGCGCCAGTCCGTTGAGTGCGATCAGCGATGGCTCTTTGCAGTCAAGCCTGCCCATAACGCTGTCGGGGCCCTCTGCGAACACGCAAGACCCCGCGACGATGCTGCTCTGCAGAGCTGGCGCGGCTTCTGGCTCGACGACGATGATTTGTGGCACATCCCCCCATGCCTGCCGAAGGTAGGCAGCCACTGCGCCTGCCAGCCCCCCTACGCCGGCCTGCAAAAAGACATGGCTGGGCACAGCGGGACATTGCGCGACGGCCTCTGCGGCCATCTGCAAGTACCCCTCCATCAGGACAAACGGCAAGTCGGTGTATCCCTTCCATGAGCTGTCAGACAGAAGCGTCCAGCCCTGGTCTTCGGCGGCAGCCCTTGCGGCCTCCATCGACGCTGCGTAATCGGCGCCTTTGCGCACCACACAGGCGCCGTAGTCCTGCAGCCGGTGTTCAAAGCTATCGGGAACAGTATCCGCGATATAGACCACCGACCTGGCGCCGAAAACCCGGGCTCCAGCAGCCAGGCTGAGCCCGTGATTTCCAGCACTGGCGGTCACGAAGGTGCGCCCGGTCAGCGTGGTTGCGTCGGGCGTTGAGGTAACGTCTGCCGCCTGTCGGGCGATGACATAAGCGGCACCGAGCGCCTTGAAAGATCCCAGCCCCATCCGCGGCCGTTCATCCTTGACCCAAAGCGTCATGCCGTCTGTCATCGCACTGGCATCCACCAAGGGCGTTTGCGCGGCCATGGGGCACTGATCCAACAGGGTTTCGACGCGGTCCGCCCGCGTCGAGGGGAACGGCGCCTCTGGCATCAACTTGGCTTGGTTGCGCCGGGCGTTTGTGACTATGTGCATTTTGGCTGTCTGTACGATCCTGGCATGGTATCCGCCTTTTCCGAGTGTCGCCTTAGCTTATGCCGTGACTGCGGTCGTAGGCGTTCAATTGCGGCACCTTGTGGTCCTTTTGCGCAGAGTCCGGTGGCATCCAGACAGAGAGTTCGAGCGGATAACAGGCCGCAGCATCTGATGAATGCTCAGAAGAACAATCGCCGCCGGGACAGGCCGACAGCCCCACCAAGAGATCGATCTCTGCAAGGAATTCAAGGTAATCGCCGGGTCGGACCGGGCTGGCTTTCATAAAGTACTGGCCGGTGTCCTGCGTGAACCCGGTGCACATAAAGACATTCAGGACGTCATGCACATGCGCCTCTGCTTCATGCAGGTCCAGCCCCCGGTATGCTGACAGGGCCCGCGTCAAATTCGAATGACAGCAATAGTGGTAGTCCTCACCCGACAGCAGCCGTCGCGTATAGGGATCACACCGGGTTCCAATCACATCATGAACCGAGCCGCCAAACGCATCAAACCCGTACCAATCAAGCGTGTCATCAACGATGGTGGCCATAGGGCGCATTGCCGGAAAGCTGGACCACATCTGGTCACCTGTGGACAGATGCGTGCCATGCAAGGCGCGGGTTTTGCCCGAGTAAAATCGCTCGGTCAGATCATGCGCGTTCCACAGATTCAAATCTCCGACCTGCGGGCCTTCGATGGATGTGATACGAAAGAACGATCCAGCCGGCACCTCGATGCAGGCCCCATCTCGGGGGGGGACGATCACCTGACTGGATTGTCTGGCCGTTTTGCGCCGGGCCAGAAGTGTGGGAATGTCCGGTTGGGGCAAGGTTTCTACGGGGTAGCATACGACGGGCGGCACTGCGCGCATCTGTGCGGCGCTGCTGGGCGCTGCATGTCGCGGTTTCTGTGGTTTCATATCATCACCTTTGGCCTTGATGCTGCAGTGTCGACAGGTCGGGGGACCAATCGAACAAGAACGCGTTTTCGGTCTATGGGTGGCACCCGGGTGACGACAGGCGCATAGTGCTGACCCGTGGCATCATGGGCCTACCCGCCTGATGTGGACTGCGCAAAGTTTGGGCGAGCTGCGCGAGCGAGGCAAGGTCATAGTGCGTGGCGCGGTCATATTCGCCGAGCCTTGATGCGCAGGGCGCCATGAGAAAGCCGGGTGCGGCACAGTCTTGGCAAGACCTCGATGTCGGCCTGAAACTGACCAGAGACGCAATGGGCGGTCAAAGATGTTCGCAAACACCTTGGCATTCATCCAGTTCACCGCAACGAGCCTGGCCTGATAAAGATCGGGATACGCTGTTTTGCTCGTTGTGTGTGGTGCCAAGGGCTTTTGGGTCCGAACGGCGGCAGCATGTCGGGTCAGGCGCCGGACGGACAGCAACACGAACCAGAGCGTGCGCGCCGCCGCATGTGCCGCTCAGCTGCCGTCTCGGACCTGTCGCTGTGTGGCACACTCCTGCGAGAGCGACCTCGACACCAATGCGAAATCCTTTTCATCCGTGGTATATAGCCGACCGTTGAATACGGTCAAATCCTCAATGTATTTCAGAGGGTACTTCAGGCTGAAGGATTTTCCAAAGTCTTGCCGGTCGGGTCGAAAAGACAAGACATTGACGGTATCGGCGCCGATCTTGTTTGTCGCTTCCAGAACAGTTCCATCTTGCAAACGGACATTCCCTTGAACAAAGGCGCTGGCCTGGGTCGTCCGAGCCGCTGTCAGTGTTCCACCGGCGGCTCGATGCGCCGTCAAATCGGCTAGGTTGAACCACAGATGGCGACCCAGAACACCAAACGTCGACACGATCAGATAGTCCGTCCCCGCGTCGTGGAACAAAAAGCCGGAACTGATACGACGTTCGCCTGTCGAAAAAACGGCCTTGAGGTCATAGGCGTTCGGTCCGAAATGAGCCAAGCCGATCAGGCCTGTTTCATAATCGATCAGGATATGGTCCTGGCCAAACGGAAGTATCCCGCTGGTGTGTCGCAACGGACCTGGATTGCCCGCAAGACGTCTCCAGGTTGTGTCGTATCGATAAAAGACAACACGCGGCGTGTTCCGTTTTGAGTAAAGCGCCAGGATCACGCCCCGGTCATCATGGGACAGTCCCTGTGGCAGATAGGCAGGTGCAAGCGGCGTGGGCCCGTGTACCTGCCAATGACACTCGGCAAACGATTGAACGGGCCAACCAAAAAGAAGAATCGCGGCCAACAGTGATTTCATTGCGGGTCTCGGACTGTCTTGGCACCCACAACGCGAAATACCTGCTTTTGCAGGTATTCGACGCCTGAAATGCCAAGATTGGCCATCAGGCGCAGGTGCTTGTTGGCGTTGATGGTCTCATCACTGGAGGCCGCCTCCATTTGTGGACGCTTCGACAGGGCCTCAAAATTCGTTTCTCCGGGACGGACGGGCAGCAGGCAATGCAGGCCAAGCTCTGACGGGAAATGTGCATCCGACCCATAGCTTGATCCCACACTTTGCGGAAGTTCCGCCCGGGGAAAGGTTTCGGTGTTCTTGATCTTCTCGGCCATGGCAGGCCGGTGTTGCACATAACGTGGCAAATCAAAAAAAGCACCGTTTCCGGCTTCGATGAAATCGACGCGATCAAAGAGACGTTTGGCACGGTCTTTGCCTAGCCCGGTCACGGCGCCGGTTTTGCTGGGCGAATAAGGATGTGGCAGGATCGAGATGAAAGGCACGGTCCCCTTTTCAGCCAGGTCTTCGATGGTCAGGGCGTATCCGGGCTTTTCCCGCAGCAAGGCAGCCAGGTCCTGTCGCGTCTGTGCGATTTGGATCAGCTCGACACCCTCGCGCGAGATGTTTTCGACCGCGGGCAATATGTCGATGGGCAAACCTGCGCCGCGCACGATGCTGTCAAGAAAATCAAAGGCCGCCAGCGGATCCTTGTAGACGTGTTCCGTCGAACACAGAATGTCCAAATGCCGCATGCGCGCCAGCAAGGCCGAGGCGATTTTTGCGCGTGCGCTGCGGCTGCGTAATTGGATGTTGGCGTGAAAATGTGTGTCGATTCGGCGCAGATGCGGGTTAGGCGTCATACAAAACAGCCCCTTCGAATGTGTCACGTGTGGGCGGGCGTCTCTTGTTCATTTTAGAACGCCGAATGACACGCCTGAAGAACTGCCAAGATTGTTTGACCGGTTTGACTGTGCCAAAGGCGCCGCGGGGGCGTCTGCGGGCTCGGCCGCTTGTCGGGCCGCTGCGGCCTGCGCTGCGGCATTCCGGGCAGCGATTTTTTTCAGATGCGACTGATACAGCGTTTCACTGTCCTGCTCGAGGATGGCAATCTGATCCCTGGTCACATAGCCGGTGGGCGCGTGACCGGATGTTTCTTGCCATGCTGAAATAGCCGAACGCGTCTTTTTGCCCCAAAGGCCGTCCGCCCCTCCGAGTTTGTGGCCCAGCAGGGTCAGGCGGATCTGGATCTCGCGTCGATCTGAACGGCGCAGGTTCAACGCGGATTCAGTTTCTTCATGGTTCGGTTCCACTCCGAGTGATACCGGAGCCTGGATATCTGTTTCGATGGCCAGTTTTGCGACGTCGACCGAGCCCCGTTCCAGCACATCCTCTGCCGGCTTTTGTGCGCTGGTCTGGGGATCCTCAGAGGATTGCTCTTCAACCTTGGCCGTGTGGTTTTGGTCCAGTCTTGCGATTGCGTTGCGCGCCAGCGGTGCAAAAAGGCCCTCTGGGTAGACGGCCAGATACGCTTGGAAATCTGCGATATCATTGCTTTGCATCGCGGCCTGGAACATCAGTTGCTGGATGCTTGCATCGTTTTCTGCCGGCTTGGGTGATGCGATCTGAGGGGTGACGTCGACCTCGCGCGGGTTCAGAACGACTGTTCCCGTCAACGAGGCATTGAACCAAGGGCGCTGCACCTCGTTGGTCGATTTGTAGACATCCCCGGTCACCCGGCTCATGACTTCCATGATATCCGTGTTGGGCAGGTCGATATGGGTAAGCAAAGCCGCTGCAAACGGGCTGTGCGCACCTTCGCCGTCGCTGGCCACCTGGCCGGGACTGGTGGCAAACGCCACAGCGATACCGGCCCCGCGGGTCGGCGCCTGAATGGGGCTCAAGCCGCGGTCAGCGGCACTGCGCGTTGCGAGCCCGCGCGATTGCGCCAGGATGTTGGACAGGGGATTGTCGCGGCAGGCGTCAAGAAACAGCAGGGCCACATCCGCGTTCTGGTTCAGCATTTCGATCAGGTCGGCAACCGCATAGAGCTGAAATTTCCAATCCGAAGGGCTGTCGAGGCGCGCATCGGTCGGCACAAGGTAGTTTTGCCCGTCAACGGCAATCCCATGTCCGGCATAGTAAACCAACGCGACGTCGGCCCCGTAAGACGCCCGGGCAAAGTCCCGCATGCTGCGCAGCGTGCCAACATAGTCAAGATCGTACCCTTCAACCACATTGAACCCGAGTGCTGAAAGCTTGGCCGCCATCGCACGGGCGTCATTGACTGGATTCTTGAGCGCCCCTGCATGCTGATAAGAGGCATTCCCGATGACAAGCGCCGTTCTGTTTGCCTGGGCGGCTTTGGCAGAAAGACCAAAAATCAGAACACACGCAGAGACCACCGCGAAGACATTTCGAAAAATCTGCAATCTGGCCTCCTGTTTGTCGCTTGCAAAAATGTCCCGCGCCATAGCCATAGCCGCCCTACAGCAGCAGGGTCAGATCTGCGTCACTTACATGTGTTCGTCGACAGGTTACAGGTCAAGGTCCTGTCGAACTTGACGCCTTCGGTATTGTCGCGCGCGGCAAAGCCTTCGGACCAGATGACGGCGCCATTGTGTTCGATGTAAAAGTCACCGGCCGCCTTGCCGCACTTTCCCTTGCCAAGCAGACATACGCCTTTGTACACGAAATTCGTAAGTTTAAACCGCACCTCAATGGTGCCTGATGCGCTGCCGTTCACGCCCGTATTGCAGCCGGGGTTTTTGGCCCACGTGCACGACGCTTGATGCGCACCGTTATAGTAGATGTCCACGCGGTCATCCACGTTCTTTGCATAGATCGCCAAATCACCTGCCTGGCCTATCGTTGCACAAAGGCAAACAACCGAAAATGCTGATAAAAAATGTTTCAAAACTGCATCCTTCTCCAATGAGGTTGTTTAACACGCCTGGTGAGTTCTGGCAAACTTCTGGACGCAAAGCAATTCGAGCTTTCCGGTCAGGTGCCACGATAATCAATAACATCTGCGTGAATACTTGTGTCCTGCAAAAGCGCTGATGGGCATTTGCAGGGCAGCGGCGCAGATATGCCCGCACCTGATCGCGCTGAGAGGACAATTTCAGAGCTGTCGTCCCGTGATCCAGAATGATGAGTTTGACACATCTGACGGCGTGGCAGGTGCGCAGACCGGCGCAGATGTCATCGGTAATAACGCTTGTAAAGTTCGGTTGGACTGACGCCACGCCGATACAGAAAATAGTAGTACCAGTGTTTTGCGCCGCGCCGCAGCCAGCCTTCGGCGCGATATTTTTCAAAACTGGTTCGCGTTGCCCCATCCAGAAGCTTGATCCCTGAGCGCCCTCCTAGCCGGGCAATCAGGTCAACGTCTTCCATAAGCGGAAATGTCGTATTGAAGCCACCGACTGCAAGATAGTCCCGCCGCGATATCAGCAAACCCTGATCGCCATAGGGGACGCCGAAAAGCCGTGTTCGCAATGTGCCCCATCGTCCAACCAGCCATCCGGCCGGTGTGTCTTCGTCATAGGTCAGTCGAAAGACTGCGGGCTTTGCATCGTCTTGGGCTGTATGATCCGCCATGGACCGCTGCCAGTTTCCAATCAGGCTCGTATCGCTGTGCAGAAACAGAAACCAGGTTCCAAGCGCCGAAAGCGTCCCGACATGCAGCTGTCGACCGCGGCCAGGCTCTGACATCACTTGTGTCACAAAGCCCTCTGCCCAGGGGGGAAGCTCAATCGGGTCTGGATTGCCGTTCACCAGCACAACTTCTTGAAAGGCTGATCGATTTTCTTTAAGGAACGGCAGGCTGATTGCACGGAAATGGCTTGGATCGCCGTAAAATGGCATGACCACACTGATCGCTTGTTCGGGGCCCTGGTGATTGGACATTCAAGGTGCCTCTGCGTGTTCGGGGCAAAATCAAAGCGACACGAGTGGTAGCCGAGAGGCAAAGAGGAAATCAACCAGAATGGACTACTTCAACGACGCGGAAGTCGAAAAGCAGGCTGAGTTCGCGAAAAAACGCGACCAGTTCTTTCGCCCAGTGGTCACGGCGCTTGCAGCACGCGGCATAACGCCCGCCGGGTTAAGCATTGCCGGCATTCTTGCGGCCCTCGCGGCCTCTTTGATCCCGGCTGATTTCTGGATATTGACCGCGGTTCTGCTGGGTCTCTATGTCCTGATGGACGGTTTGGATGGTCCTTTGGCGCGGTTGACGGGGTCGCAAAGCCAAGGCGGATCGATGTTGGACATCTTTGCGGATCAAGTGGGTGTCATCTTTGTCGCTGTCGGCGCCGTTGTCTGGCTGGATGCGAATGCCTTTGCCAATATTCTGTTTGCGTTTTTTTACATCAATGCGATCTACCTGATCGTTCTGTGTAAATTCCTCGGCGCCGGTATCCCGCTGATCTTGAGGGTTAAATACGTCTATTTTGTCCTGTACGTGGTGTCGTTGGCGTTTGAATTTTCGATCCTAATTGATGTCTTCTGCGCGGTGTTTCTAGCCTATTATGCAGTCTTCTTCGCCAAGCTGTTCCGTATGGCCTACGATGCCGTCAACGCACGAGGCTAAGCCCGGCCCGCAGGCTGTGACGTGGTCGCAGACCCTTTGGCTGTAACATCGGCGATTTGGGTCAGATCAGGGGCAAAACATCGAACCTGATGGCCCTATGTGTTGGGCGCTGCGTTTGTCAGATTAGCCCTGTGAACACCACTGATGTCTCACGACCTGTGCCTGTGACGCCTGTTGTGACGCCTGCCGGGGCGCGAAAGTAGACGGTTTTTTGCGTATGAGATTTGCAGGATTGAGGTGAGAGGCTGGACAACGACCCAAGCGGGGCTCGTTACGGCTGCTTCCTTCCGGACCTGACCGGGTTGGCGAGGCGCTCGCCCGCGCCAACCTCTCGACTATGCAGTATAAGCGCTGCCCACAGCGGATACAATGCGCAAACGTACGCGTGCCAACTGTCGCTCGTCACATCTTTGAACTTAGATCTGCGCGCAACCACAGAAATCCGTTTTCGTCCGTGCCAAGATCTTTGGGTCTGTAGTGGGCGATGTCGCTGAGAAAGCGTCGCGCCCCAATACCGGTGCGTAGCTTGACTGACGCGCCTTCGATCGGCGCAAAGACCCATCCCGGTGCCGCTTGCAGAGACACCTCTGCCTGCGCACTCAAATATCTGTGGACAAGGTCGGGAACGGTTATGTCGGCTTGGTCCACGATGAACGGTTCCAGTCCCAACGCAGTTGTGCGGAAGTCGCTGATTGCCACAACGAATTCAGGATGCTCGGTTTCATTCTGGCAGTGCAAATCCATCTTTGTGATTCGTGATTCGCAGCTTCTGCTGAGATCAAGCGTGCAAGTCAGGCCGCGAAGTGTCTCGATCTCATAGGCGGGTACAGATTCGTTTGTCAGTTTCTGATCGACGACATCAGGCAAAATACTGTTGAATTTCTGCGCTGTCGCGTTGGCAATCTGGAACACTTGGTCCCTGTTCAACTTCACCAGGTTCAATCGGTTGGGAAAGGGGTACATGGCACAGATATGGCGTGCCAGGATCGGGCCACGTTCAATTTCGATGAAATGCGGCGACTCGCGTCTCCCTGGGCGGAATGACGAGGTCAGCGCCAGCACGGGGATGCCAGACAGCCCCAAAACCTCCGATCGGGATTTTGCAAATTCAATTTTTGCCTGACCAATCAACGCGCCACAGTTGTCATGTCCCAAATCTGCAAAGTAGTCGTGCATAGGATGGGCGATGCGACCGACGGTTTGTCGCAAGGCTGTGAGAGTGCGCGCGTGGACGTCATCGGACAATTCAAGGATTCGCGGGGCCTCAGCGGTAGGGCCCGTAGTGGACTGGACTGACAAAATGTCCACCTTGGCGCCGACGCGCTGCCAAGTTGAACCTGTCTTTTTCAGCGTGACTAAGATGTGGCCCAGGTGGGCGCCGCGATATCCCGCCTGCACAACCGGCTTTCCTTGCACAAGGCCGGACATCGCATGCGCAGTCCGGCCGAGTGTTTGATCCACTTTGGGGAAAACCTGGTGCGTGTGACCGCAGATGATTGCATCGATCCCGGACATTTGTACCAATGGAACGACAGTGGCATCGACAAATGCAGTGCCCTTTGTATCGTTTGCGCCTGAGTGAGACAGCGCAATCACAAGATCTGCACCATTGGCACGGAGTGTTTCAACCTGATCCTGGATCTGAGTTTCGATCAATCGCGCGCTTTCAAGGCAGTCACCATCCACGTCCGACTTTGCCAGAATACCCGGAGGCAAAATGCCAAGCACGCCAATTCGAAGGGTCATGGTCGTGCCCAAATGATCTTGGATCTGTCTTTCAAGAATAGCGCTGGGCAAAAAGTCCAGTTTGTCGCGCAAGGGTCCATGTGACAGCACAAGAGGAAATTTTGCTTGGTCAAAGGCATGTTTCGCAAAACCCAACCCGAAATTCAGGTCATGATTGCCTGCAATTGCGGCGTCATACCCAATTTCGTTCATGGCCTGGATCATCGGGTGGGGGCGTCGGTGTCCAGCCGCGAAATCAGCGGCCAAAAGGTCTCCGGTCGGGTCGCCCTGCAAAATATCACCCGCATCGAACAAAAGTGTGCACCCATGTGCGCGACGCATCCGATCAATCAGTGGTGCGAGACGGGACAGCGCGCCTGTTTGGCTGGGTGCATCGTCAAAATAGTCGTAGTCGCGAAGCGCCATGTGCAGATCACACGTGCACAATATGCAAAGTTCAACAACCGACCCAGAGTCCTCGTCTGTTCGGACTGATGAGGGGTAACCGTGTAAACTTTTCATTGGATCGACCTTCTCGAAATCCAATACATGCGCAACTGTAGAGTAAACTAATGACCTCGATGCTAGCTCAAGTTGTCCTTCAGTGAAAGGTTTGACCTTGGATTGATCCGCGACTTTGACGAGGCGCAATGTCGCTGCTGGCAATCTGAGCGTTCTCGTGGCACTCGTGCGGTGACAAAATGGGGTAGGCGATGAATCTGGACACATTGGCCTTTGCAGGGTCTGGCCTGGACCGGGCGGCCGAACTGCGCAACGATGAAGCCGCGCTGGCGGAGCTTGCCGCTGCACCGGGCAGCTGTGCATTGTTGTTTTGGCGTGGCAAGCCGCTGATAACCGGAGAGGCTGAGATCGTCGCCGAACGGCTTCCGATGAGTCATCCGGTGCTTTCGGATATTTCAGAACGTGTTTTTCTGGGACGTGACGGTTCCGCCGGGATCTTTGCCTTTGATTTGGGAGCCTGGACGCCCGAAGACACAGAAACCGCCCCAACCGGCGGTTTTCTTGATCTGACCGAACAAAGACACCCCGATCTGCCAAAGGGCAGCCGTTTTGCTGAACTGCGCCAGATCATGATGGGTCTTTCGGCCCGAGACGCCGAACTCTTGGCGACCGGCAAGTCGCTTTTGGGGTGGCATCGGTCACATCGGTATTGTTCGCAATGCGGGCACGAATCACAGATGAGTTCCGCAGGCTGGCAACGCAAATGTCCGGCCTGCGGCGCTGCGCACTTTCCGCGCACTGATCCTGTGGTGATCATGCTGATCACACATGGAAATTCCACGTTGCTCGGGCGGTCACCTGGGTGGCCCGAGGGGATGTATTCTTGCCTGGCCGGCTTTGTCGAGCCCGGCGAAACGCTAGAGGCCGCCGTTCGGCGCGAAGTGATGGAAGAAACGCAGGTGAAGGTCGGGCCGGTCAGCTATTTGGCCAGCCAGCCCTGGGCCTTTCCCTCATCGCTGATGTTTGGCTGTACAGGCCGTGCCGAAACCACCCAGATCACGATCGACCCACATGAGATTGAAGACGCGCGCTGGGTCACCCGAGAAGATTTGATGCGGGCAATGTACGGTGAAAGTGACTGGCTGAAACCCGCCCGAAAAGGCTCCATAGCGCATACGATGCTGCAAAATTGGTTGGCTGACAGCTTGGATTAGTGTGCGTATTCCGACATAAGTCCGATGCGGGTCAGCGGGTCCATATTGCAAGGAAAAGAACATGCATTTTCAAATTCACGAAGACATCAATGCAGAACTGCAGGACGTCTACGAAGTCATCACCGACTTTGACACGATTGAACGCTCGGCTTTGCGGCGGGGGGTCGAAGCCCGTCGCATAACCCCCGAAATCCCGGTGGCCACGGGCGCTGAATGGCATGTGAAATTCGGCTTTCGCGGGAAAGCACGCGAGGCGATGATCACGATGGTTGCCGAGGATGCCCCAAACTCTATGTCCTTCACAAGTGACACCGAGGGATTGCAGGTTCCGATGACGATCGAGTTGGTGGCTTTGTCCCGCACGACCACCCGGATGAGCATGAACTTCGAGTTGAAGGCCACGAACCTGCCAGCGCGCCTGTTGGTGCAATCCGTCAAACTGGCGCGTGGCACGATCGAAAAGAAGCTTCAGGCGCGGATGACCTCGCTTGGGAAGGATATTGAAGGCCGGATCGCCGAGGCACTCTAGGCCTGTGGCTGGTCCGTCCCCGAGGAGGACAGACATGCGCAAAGATCTTTTGATTTGGGCGGCAACGGCCCTGTCACTGGCCTGCGTCCCGACGGTGGCGCACGAGTTCTGGATCGCACCGCAATCCTATCATGTCGCTCCCGGAGAGGCCCTGATCGCGGACCTGAGGGTCGGAACTGAATTCGACGGGTCGGCCTATGCTTTTGTCCCTGCAAATTTCAAACGTTTTGAGGTGATGCAGGGCAATACGACAGTCCCTGTCACCGGCAGGCCCGGGGATATGCCGGCGCTGAACCAGCAGCTTGACGGACGCGGATTGGTCACCGTCGTGCATGTCACGCGCGATTACTCGTTGCGATACAATGACTGGCAGACCTTCGTCAATTTCGTCGAGCACAAGGATTTTGCGGGCGCTTTGGAACGGCACAGGGTCCGTGGCCTGCCGCAAACAGGGTTCACAGAACTTTACGGGCGCTATGCCAAAAGCCTGATTGCTTTTGGAGGGACAGAGGGCTCGGACCGGGCCGTGGGTCTTGAGACGGAAATCATCGCACTGACCAATCCATATGACCTTGGTGCGACCCATGTCGAGGTGCTCGTGACGTATCAGGGCCAGGCCCGATCTGACACCCAGGTAGAGCTGTTTGAGCGGGCGCCTGACGGATCCGTCGCCACAACCTATCACCGAACCGGGCCGGATGGGCGCCTGTCGTTGCCCATCAAACCAGCGCACGAATACTTGGTGGATGCCGTCGTCTTGCGCGAACGCATCCCAGAGGCTGAAAACGATCCGGTTTGGGAATCACTTTGGGCCTCGCTGACGTTCAAGATCCCCGGATAAGTCAGGATCGCCAGTCGAAAAAGCCCGGACCGGCTTGGCCCAGCAGGTCCTTTGCCAGCCTTTGTCCCAAGGCCTCGCCGTCTTTTGCCAATCCCGAAATCTGCCCGGAATGAGCGGTACGGCCGTCAGGGCTAAGAATTTCACCACGCAGCGTCAGGTCGCCGCCGCTCAGGTCGGCCAGGCCCGCAATGGGCGTTTCGCAGCTGCCGTCTAAGGTTGCAAGAAATGCGCGTTCGGCCGCAAGTCTCAGGCCCGTATCTGTGTCATGGATGGCTGCAAGCATCTGCGCGACACGGGCATCATCGCAGCGACGTTCGATCCCGATTGCCCCCTGTGCCACAGCCGGCAGCATGTCGCTCGGATCGATGGCCGTCCTGGGGACGTCCGTCAGGTTCAGGCGGTTCAATCCAGCCATTGCCAAAAATGTGCAAGCGGCTATGCCGTCGTCGAGTTTTTTCAGCCTGGTCTGCAGGTTGCCGCGGAACTCGACGACATTCAGATCGGGTCGTTTATGCAGCAATTGCGCACGGCGGCGCAAAGATGAGGTGCCAACGGTCGTGCCCTTCGGCAAGTCTGCAATGCCCGCGTAGGAGGGCGCAACAAAGGCGTCGCGAACATCTTCACGCGGAAGGTAGCAGTCCAGCACCAGCCCCTGAGGTTGATCCGTCGGCATATCTTTCATCGAGTGAACGGCAATGTCGATCTTGCCCGCCAGAAGATCCTCCTCGATCTCGCGCGTGAAAAGGCCTTTGTTGCCGATCTCTTTCAAAGGCCTGTCTGCGTCGATCAGGGTGCGATCGTCACCGGTTGTCTTGATGACAACGATGTCAAAAGCATCCTGCGGCAGATCAAAGGCCCGCTCCAGCCGGTCGCGTGTTTCATGGGCCTGCGCGAGAGCGAGGGGTGATCCTCGGGTGCCGATGCGAAGGGGAGACGCCGCCGTAGGCAATTCGATGCGATTTTCAGTGTTCATGCCCAAAGCTTTAGAACCCGCGCGGGCAAGGTGCAAGCCGACGCCGGCTTGACATATGGCCGCCGACGTCGGACCACATATGAAACGAGAGGGGACCGAGCTTGATGACGAAAAAACTGTTGCGCGCGTTGAATGGCGAGGTTCAGACCGTGCCGCCGATTTGGATGATGCGGCAGGCGGGGCGCTATTTGCCCGAATATCGCGCGACGCGGGCGCAGGCCGGTGACTTTCTGTCGCTGTGTTACAACTCGGAATTGGCTGCCGAGGTGACGCTTCAGCCAATCAGGCGCTATGGCTTTGATGCTGCGATCTTGTTTGCTGATATTTTGCTTTTACCTCAGGCTCTTGGCGCTGATCTTTGGTTCGTCACGGGCGAAGGCCCGCGGTTGTCCACAATCGAAACGCGCGCCGATTTTGACAAGCTGACCGGCGGCGACATGATACATGAAACGTTGAACCCGGTGTACGAAACGGTGCGTATTCTGCGTCGTGAACTGCCAGCCGAGACGACCCTAATCGGCTTTGCCGGAGCCCCATGGACCGTCGCTACATACATGATAGCCGGTCGTGGCACGCCTGATCAGGGGCCAGCGCATGCGCTCAAGGCTGAAAACACAGCGCTTTTTGATGCCTTGATGGACACACTTACCGTGTCGACGATCGACTATCTCTCTGCCCAGATCGAGGCGGGTGCCGAAGTGGTCAAACTGTTTGACAGTTGGGCGGGATCACTGAAAGGCGCCGATTTTGAGCGCTACGCCTTGCAGCCGGCCAAAACCATCATCACAGAGCTCAAATCTCGCCATCCCAACGTCCCGGTGATTGCCTTTCCGCGGGAAGCAGGCGATGCCTATGTTGGGTTTGCCAAAGCGACGGGGGCAGATTGCGTCGCGCTCGACAACTCGGTTTCGCCTGAGTGGGCGGCGGCAAAGGTGCAGCTGGACGGCTGTGTCCAGGGCAATTTGGCCTCACGCCATATGGTCACCGGAGGCGACGCCCTTGTGGAAGAAACGCGTGCAATCGTCAGGGCTTTTTCAAAGGGGCCGCATATCTTCAATCTTGGCCACGGGATCACGCCTGATGCCGATCCCGAAAATGTGCAGTTGATGATCGACACGGTGCGCGAAGGCGAATGATCTAGCGGCGTATGGCGCGTTGCCGCCACCCGATCGGTCGGGCACGTTGTTGTTCGCGCAGGAACACAATCAGCCCGGCCCCCACGATCAAGGCGCAACCGGCCCAGACAACCGGGGCCGGCCATTCGGCAAACAGCAGCCACCCCCAGACAATTGCGAGTGGCAGCCCGAGGTATTCGAAGGGGGCAACGGTCGCGGCATTGGCGACCCGATAGGCCGCAGACAGGCAGTAACCAACGATCCCAGAGCAGACCCCCAAGGCCAAAAGAACCGGATAATCCGACGTTTTGGGCCAGGTCCAGGCCCGGAACAGGAACTGCAGGCTGGGGCTGTCAGTATGCTCGGCAAAGCGCCCGTCGCCGGCGACCAGAAAAAAGCCCATTGAGACAACCAAGAAAAGGCCCTGAATATACACTGCCATGGCCGAGGCTTGCGTGGTCACACCCAGCTTGCGCGTCATCACCTGCATAAGGGCATACGTCAATGCGGCCAGCACCGGCAAAAGAAGCACGATGCGGCTGACTTCTGGTTCCAACCCGGCCCAGGGGCGTTGCATCAGCACGACGCCGAGGAAGCCCACAAAAACTGCCGCCATACGAAACGGCCCGACCTGTTCGCCCAGCAGAGGGATTGACAGCACTGTGATAAAAAGCGGCGCGACAAAGAAAAGGGCCGTTGCCTCGGCCAAGGGAATGACAGCAACGGCGGCGTAAAATGCCAGATTGGCGGTCACAACCAGCAATCCGCGCAGCATGTGCAATCCGGGGGTTTTTGTGCGCAGGATCCTCCAACCGCCTTCAAAGTGAACAAAGATCAGTGAGAACAGAAGGCCGATGCCGGCGCGAAAGGCGACAATTTCGTGCAGCGGATAGCCATCCGACAGAAATTTGATCAGCATATCGTTGATGGAAATGGCCAAAATAGCCACGCACACAAACGCGATTCCCAATCCGGGGCGGTTAAAGTCCTGAGATTCCATTCGCCACGGATACAGCGTTGACCCAGAGTTATCCACTCGGATCGCGACAAGTGTATGGCAGAAATGCATTCTTGTAGATTGCCAATTGGCGCGGTGTGCGTAGGTTCGCGCTCTTACCGATGGAAGGAGACGGCGATGGCCGCGATGGTGCAAATTCAGGACCTGCACAAAATCTATCACGGGGGGTTCCAGGCCTTGAAGGGCGTGACCCTCGATATTGAAAAGGGCGAAATACTTGCGCTTCTCGGCCCGAATGGTGCCGGAAAAACCACACTTATTTCAACTATTTGCGGGATTACCCGGCCCAGTTCTGGCGCCGTTACGGTTGGTGGGCATGACATCCAAACCGACTATCGCAAAGCCCGCGGATTGATCGGGCTGGTGCCGCAGGAAATCAACCTTGAACCCTTTGAGTTCGTTCGCAACACCGTGGCCTTTTCGCGCGGGTTGTTCGGCAAGCCGCGCAATGACGGGCGTGTAGAAGAGATCCTCAAGACATTGTCGCTTTGGGACAAGCGCGATTCGCGTATCATGGAGCTGTCCGGCGGGATGCGTCGCCGGGTGCTGATTGCCAAAGCGCTGAGCCATGACCCGCGTGTGTTGTTTCTTGACGAGCCGACGGCAGGTGTCGATGTCGAATTGCGGCGGGACATGTGGGATATCGTGTCCCAACTCAAAGCCGATGGGGTCACCATCATCCTGACCACCCACTACATCGAAGAGGCCGAAGCGCTGGCCGACAGGGTCGGGGTCATCAGCAAAGGTGAGCTTCTGCTGGTCGAGGACAAGTCGCGGCTGGTGACGCGCATGGGCCGCAAAGAGCTGCGCATTGATTTGCAGGACAAGCTGGCTGCCGTGCCCGATACCTTGTCGGACTACAATCTTGATCTGGCCGAGGATGGCATGACAGTCACCTATGCCTATGACACAGCAGCCGACCGTACCGGAATCGCTCGGCTGGTTGCGGCATTTTCAGCAGAGGGCCTGGTGATCCGAGATCTTCAAACTTCGCAGAGTTCTCTTGAAGACATCTTTGTTACGCTTGTTCAGGAAACGGAGGATGCGGCATGAACGCCCAAGCTATCCTGTCAATATATCGTTTTGAAATGGCGAGGTTTTTCCGGACACTTGCGCAAAGCTTTATCTCGCCCGTGATTTCGACTTCGCTGTATTTCGTGGTCTTCGGAGCCGCAATCGGATCGCGCATCGCCGAGGTCGAAGGTGTCAGCTATGGGGCCTTCATCGTGCCAGGCCTGATCATGCTAAGCGTCATGACACAGGCGATATCGAACGCCTCGTTCGGGATATACTTTCCCAAGTTCATCGGAACGATCTACGAGTTGCTTTCGGCTCCGGTGAACTTTCTTGAGATCGTCCTGGGATATGTCGGCGCAGCCGCGACCAAGGCGCTTTTTATCGGTGTGGTGATCCTGGGTACCTCGGCTTTGTTCGTCGATCTGCAGATCGCGCACCCTGTGGCCATGCTTGCCTTCATGATTCTGACATGCATCAGTTTTTCGCTGTTCGGGTTTATCATTGGGATCTGGGCCAAGACCTTTGAGCAGCTGCAGCTGATTCCTTTGCTGGTTGTCACGCCGCTGGTCTTTCTCGGTGGGTCATTCTACTCGATTTCGATGTTGCCACCGGTGTGGCAGACGGTGACCCTGTTCAATCCGGTGGTCTATCTGGTGTCGGGCTTTCGCTGGTCGTTCTTTGGTCTCGCCGACGTGCCGCTTGGCCTGAGCCTTTTGGCGATCCTTGGATTTACGGTACTTTGTCTTGGGATCATCTGGTGGATTTTCCGCACCGGCTGGCGGATCCGTGACTGATCACCTGCGTGCAGGGCTGCACAGGCTACTGTGCAGCTGGCCTCTCGCCAAATGGCGGAAATCGGCGTAAGGCGGGGGTCATGACCAAGAACTTCCCCCTTGCGCGTGCAGGCGACCTGCCTGTTTGGCGCCGTCCAATAACCCTGCTGTTTTTGATGGCCATTGCCATGCCTCTCAGCTTTTCGACGTGGTCGGCATTGCTGAACAACTTCGTGATCGAGAAAGCGGCCTTTGATGGATCGGACATCGGGTGGTTGCATACCGTCCGCGAGATCCCCGGGTTTCTTGCCGTCGGTGTAATTGCCATCATCGTCTTCATGCATGAACAAGTGCTGGCGCTGATTGCACTTGCCCTGCTTGGCGTGGCGACGGCAATCACTGCCTGGTACCCAAGCATGGCCGGAATTCTAACCATCACAATGCTGAGTTCCATCGGGTTTCACTATTATGAGACAGTGAACCAGAGCCTTCAGTTGCAATGGCTGCCAAAGGACCGCGCCCCGCAAATGCTGGGTTGGCTGATTACGGCCGCCTCTGGTGCGACACTGCTGGCCTACGGGATCATCGTACTGACCTGGGAAGCTTTGCAGCTGAGTTACACCCTGGTCTATATGGCGTCTGGCGGTCTGACTTTGATGATCGTGGCCTACTGTGCGCTTGTTTTCCCACGGTTTGATGCGCCAAATCCGCAAATCAAGAAAATGATTCTGCGCAGGCGGTACTGGCTGTATTATCTGCTGCAATTCATGTCAGGTGCGCGGCGTCAGATTTTTGTGGTGTTCGCCGGGTTCATGATGGTCGAACGGTTCGGGTTTGACGTGCACGAGGTGACCGGCCTGTACCTGATCAATCTTGTGGCGAACATGGCGCTTGCCCCGCTGTTCGGCAAGGCCGTTCACAGGTTCGGTGAACGCAACACCCTGGCATTCGAATACATCGGCCTTGTTTGCGTCTTTGCAGCCTACGGAGGCATTTACTGGTTCGGCTGGGGCGTGGTTCTCGCAGCGGTGCTCTATGTGCTTGACCATCTGTTCTTTGCTTTGGCCTTGGCGTTGAAAACCTACTTTCAGAAGATTGCAGATCCTGCTGACATTGCGCCAACGGCTGCTGTTGCGTTTACGATCAACCACATTGCTGCGGTCTTTCTGCCTGCGCTTTTGGGGTACCTTTGGCTTGTGTCACCGGGTGCGGTCTTTGGTCTGGCAGCAGCGATGGCCGCGACCTCGCTGGGTCTGGCGCTGATGATTCCGCGTCATCCAGAGCCCGGAAACGAAACCATATTTGCGCGGTTTCGCGCAGCAGCGCCGGCGGAATAGGCCGATGTCTGCAGCCCAGGGTCGTTTCCTCACCGGGTCTACCATGGGCCATGTGGTTCGGATGACGGCGACAGGGGCGATTGGCATAACCTTTGTGTTCGCTGTCGATGCGGTCAATCTGTTCTGGCTGTCGATGCTTGGACAGGAAATTCTGATGACAGCTGTTGGGTACGCTTTTGCGATCCAGTTTTTCGTTGTCTCGACTGGTGTTGGTGTGATGATCGCCATGACCGCAATGGTCAGTCGGTCCATCGGTGCGGGACATCGCGATGTGGCGCGGAGGCAGGCCACCTCGGGCATCCTTTACAACTGTCTCGTCCAGGCTCTGGCTGCGGGTCTGGCCATTGGGTTTCGGCATGATTTGCTTGTTCTTCTGGGGGCCGAAGGGGCGGCGCTTGAGCTTGCGGCGCGCTATATTGCCCTGTCGATGCCCTCTATCGTTTTCATGGCCATCGGGCTGTCGGGAAGTGCCACTCTGCGCGCCGAAGGAGACGGTCGGCGCGCGATGCAGGTGACCCTGATCGGTGGGGTGGTTCTGCTGGCTGTGGATCCGATCTTTATTGTTGTGATGGGCATGGGGTTGGACGGTGCGGCACTGGGGATCTGGATTTTCCGCACGACCATGGCGGCACTTGCACTGTATTATTGCACCGTATCCCATCGATTGCTGGCGCGGCCATCTGGGCGTGACATGGCTGCCTGTGGTCTGCCACTTGCGGCCATCGCAGTGCCGGCGGTGGCCACGCAACTGGCTACCCCGTTTGGCAACGCCTTGCTGACTTCAGTTGTCGCCAAGTTCGGCGACAGTGCTGTCGCAGGCTGGGCGGTTGTGAACCGGCTGACAGTTGTTGCTTTCGGTGGACTGTTTGCGCTGGGTGGCGCGATTGGTGGGATTTTTGGTCAGAATTTTGGCGCGCATCAATTTGATCGCCTGCGTCAAACCTTTCGCGATGCTGTGGTGTTCTGCCTCGGGTATACCGGCGCGGTCTGGCTGATCCTCATGGCATTCTCGAACCAGATTGCTGTCCGCTTTGGATTGGGCCCCGAGGCATCTGACGTGTTGCGCGCCTTTACGCACGTGGGTGCCATGTCCTTCATGCTGGGTGGATTGCTGTTTGTCGCCAATTCGGCATTCAACTCGCTGGGTCGCCCGATCCTGGCCTCGGCCTTGTCATGGCTGCGCGAAGGCGTGTTGATCTTGCCCGTGGCACTGTGGCTGGCGACGATTTACGACGCGCGCGGCGTGATCTATGCGCAGGCACTTGTTGGGGCGGGGATGGGGGGCCTGGCTGGCTGGCTGGGGTATCGCTTTGTCACGGGTCTGCGCGGCAATCCCACGTCCGAGCTTGACCTCGCCACGTCGGCGTCCTACGCGGTCCCGACCCGCAACCGGAGACGCTGATATGCCGACGTTCACCGCCCTGACCACCCTTCCCGGCAAACCTGAGGCCGAAGCGCTCGGCGAGGCGATGGAACGCCTCGTCCCCGAACCCACCGGTGTTGGCGTCTTCGAGATTGAGGACGGTTCCGGCCTATGGGAGGTCGGCGGCTATTTCACCGAAACCCCTGATGCCGCTGGCCTGGCGCTTTTGGCGGCGGCTCATGGCGCCAGGGATTTTGTCGTTTCAGAGTTGCCGGACATCGACTGGGTCGCCAAGGTCAAGCGTGAGCTGAGCCCGGTCGAGGCGGGCCGTTTCTTTGTCTATGGCAGTCACGATGCTGACAGGGTGCCAGAGGGATCAGAGCCGCTGTTGATTGAAGCCGCGATGGCGTTTGGCACCGGTCACCACGGCACCACCTTGGGATGCCTTCGCGCGCTGGATCGGATTGATACGAACGGGTTTACAGGCACATCAGTTGCAGACATCGGTTGCGGCACGGCCGTTCTGGCCATGGCGGCGGCTCGAATCTGGCCCGAAACAGTCATCGCCAGTGACATTGATCAGGTCGCGGTCGACGTGGCCAAGGCCAATGTCGCAGCCAACGGTTTGGCCGGTCGCGTCACCTGCGTTGAAGCCGCCGGCTTTGACCATGCCGATCTGGCAAAGCGGGCGCCCTTTGATCTGATTTTCGCCAACATCCTGAAGGGGCCGTTGATCGATTTGGCCCCTGCAATGGCGGCGCATCTGTGTGACGGGGGCTTTGCCATTCTCTCGGGTATTCTGAACGAACAGGCCGATGAGGTCGTGGCCGTTTACGATGCCCTCGCACTCAGGCTTGTCACGCGTGAAGAGATCGGCGAGTGGACCTCGCTGACCTTGAAAAAACACAACTAAGGATTGGGTTCCGAGGCCTCCGTCTCAATTTCGTCAAATTTGATACGTATGCATATAAATGTGTGTGTATAGTTTGGTAATGAGTGTCGGAGGTTTCAGTGGAAGACGCGCTGAAGGATTTTGACCGGCGTGCAAACGCGGTCCGTAAAAATCATGCCCGGTTGGCTCGGGGATATGTCACCAAAATCAACAAGAATGGCCTGATTGAACATCAGCCAGTGAGGATCCGCGCTGCGGGGAAATCACTGCGATGGGTCGCTTGTCTTGTGATCGGCTTGCTGGCGTTCAAAGGCGTTGTGCTGTCTGATCTGGGTGCCGAGATTTATGCAGGGCATCTGAATGATCTGTCACAAGGCACTGCGGTCGAACGAATCGGGAGTGTCCTGATGTCGGTTGATCCGGTCACGCAGTTGATTTCGGATACGATCACGCGCGTTCGCGCCTGAGGTTTGCGGATCTGAATAAAGAGGAAGCCGCGCTCTTTTCAGGGCGCGGCTTTGTCATTGTGTTGGGGCTGATGCGTACTTAGCGGGCGTTGGCAACGGCGTCGATGTCGCCACGTACCAAGCCAATATCGTCAAGTTCGCGATCGGTCAGCTTGGACAGCGAGTTACGGGTTGCGCGTGCATCGTTCCATGCCGAAAAAGCACCAATAGCCGTTGCGAAAACCTGACCGATACGGCCAACAAAATCAGTTGCAGCATACTGCGGGCGGGTGGTGTCAAAAGCAGCCATATCTGTGTTCCTCTGTTAGATTCATGGTCAGCGTGTTTCGTGATCGGCATTTAGACCCGCGATATCATCACGACAAGGACCTAAAATTGCATGGGACGTATGATTTTTGTGCATGGCTGAAAAATTTTATAATACTCTGAAAACAAACCGTAAAAATCTAAAGTGCCGATCGGCTGCTATCTGTACAGAACCGCATACGCCCAAATTTGTCGCGAATTGAAAACGCATGTCGGTTTCCGACCTCTGCGGCTTTGCTCTTGGCGCGTGTTCGCGTTTCGTGCTAGTGCATGGAAAACAATCACGGGCGGGCAGTTATGCGGGTTCTCGGGATCGACCCCGGTTTGCGCAATCTTGGATGGGGCGTATTGGAATCAGATGGCACGCGACTGAGGCATGTGGCCAATGGGGTCTGCACCTCCAGCCCTGGAGAGCTGGCAGCGCGTCTTCTGTCGTTGCACGAGCAGTTGACGGATGTCGTCCAGCGCTACCAGCCGGATACGGCGGCGGTTGAGCAGACTTTCGTGAACAAGGACGCGGTTGCGACGCTGAAATTGGGGCAGGCGCGGGCGGTCGCTCTTTTGGTTCCCGCGCAGTTCGGTTTGTCGATTGGCGAGTATGCGCCAAACGCAGTCAAAAAGACGGTGGTCGGAGTCGGGCACGCCGACAAAAGACAGATTGATCATATGGTTCGATTGCAACTGCCGGGCTGTGAGATTGCAGGCCCGGATGCCGCCGATGCCCTCGCCATTGCGATCTGCCACAGCTTCTTTGCCCGGCAGTCTGTGACACAACGGAAAGCACGCGCATGATTGGACGGGTTGCAGGGCGGGTCGAGTACAAGGCAAGCGATCACGTGCTGATAGATGTGCGTGGTGTGGGCTACGTGGTTTATTGTTCGGATCGCACGCTGGCGGCCTTACCCCCGCCGGGTGAAGCAACGGCGCTGTTTACCGATCTTTTGGTGCGTGAGGATCTTCTGCAGTTGTTTGGTTTTCCGACACTGGTAGAAAAAGAGTGGCACCGGCTTTTGATGTCTGTTCAGGGGATCGGGGCCAAGGCGTCCTTGGCGATCCTTGGGGCTTTGGGTCCAGACGCCGTTAGCCGGGCAATTGCGCTTGGGGACTGGTCCGCAATCAAGGTGGCCAAGGGTGTTGGCCCGAAAACGGCACAGCGGGTGGTCAATGAACTCAAGGACAAGGTGCCAACTGTGATGGCGATGGGTGTCGGCCAGACGGCGTCACCGGGTCCGCAAGAGGCGCCGGCCGAGGCTGAGCCGCGTGAGCAGAGCCTCGCTGTTCTGCCTTCTGCTGCCACGAACGGCTCTGCCCAGGCCGAGGCGCTTTCGGCGCTTGGCAATCTTGGATATGCACCCGCAGAGGCCGCCAGCGCAGTCGCTCAGGCGGCTGGGGATATGCCAGAGGCCGACACCGCTGCGCTGATCCGGTCGGCGCTCAAGCTGCTTGCACCCAAGGGGTAGGCGATGGAATCTGATCCGACGTTGCGCCCTGACCTTCAGCCCGAAGACCGTGACCGCGCTCTGCGACCGCAGATGCTGGACGATTTTGTCGGGCAAGCCGAAGCCCGCGCCAACCTGCGTGTTTTTATCCAATCCGCCCGCCAACGCAGAGAGGCGATGGACCACACGCTGTTTCATGGCCCGCCCGGGTTGGGCAAGACAACGCTGGCACAGATCATGGCACGCGAACTGGGGGTGGGCTTTCGCATGACATCGGGCCCGGTGCTGGCCAAGGCCGGTGATCTAGCGGCAATCCTCACAAATCTTGAGGCGCGTGATGTGCTTTTCATCGATGAAATACACCGTTTGAATCCGGCGGTCGAAGAGGTGCTGTATCCGGCGATGGAGGACTACGAGCTGGATCTCGTGATCGGCGAAGGCCCCGCGGCACGGACGGTGCGCATAGAACTGCAACCCTTTACGCTGGTCGGCGCGACCACGCGGCTTGGATTGTTGACCACGCCGTTGCGCGATCGCTTTGGAATTCCGACGCGTCTGCAGTTTTACACGGTTGATGAACTGAACCTGATCGTCAGCCGCAATGCGACCAAGCTGGGCGTGCGCGCCGATGAGGCCGGAAGCCGTGAAATTGCGCGCCGCGCGCGGGGCACGCCGCGCATTGCGGGCCGATTGTTGCGCCGCGTGGTTGATTTTGCCGTGGTCGAGGGGGATGGCGTCGTGACACGCGACCTTGCTGATGCCGCCTTGACCCGGCTTGGGGTTGATGTGCTGGGCCTTGATGGTGCCGACCGACGCTATCTGGGACTGATTGCGGAAAACTACGCGGGCGGTCCTGTCGGGATCGATACGCTGTCGGCAGCGCTCAGTGAAAGCCGCGATGCGCTGGAGGAAGTGATCGAACCCTATCTGTTGCAGCAGGGGTTGATCCAGCGCACCCCGCGTGGCCGTATGTTGGCGCAAAAAGGGTGGACCCATCTCGGCTTGCCAGCGCCAAAGGCATCGGGGCAAAGCGATCTGTTCGGCTAGGCGTGACTTGAAAAATACCTGTGAGAGTGCGACCCCTGTAGGATATTCACAGGAGGTATTGATGAAACATATTTTGGCCGCTTTGACGTTTCTGGCAGCAGGCGCTGCTTCCGCGGGGATGAACATGACAAAAATGGAAATCCCTGCAGGGACCCTGGTCGTTGAGCCCGGCGCTCTTATGCTGGACACCGACACTTTGTACCAAGAGGCAAAGATCCGCATGTTCGATCTGGGCGAGGCAGGTGTGCTGATTCAGGGTGACAGCGGCGCAACAGACTGTGCATTCAGCTATCAGGTGGTCAACAAGGCCACAGGTGCTTTGCGCGAACTGGCCCCGGCGGCTGATCGACCTACGCAATTTGCCCAATGTGAGGATCTTGTTCAGGTCATCCCATCGCTCGGCACGGTGGTGTTTTCGGGTCGCGCCCCGGAAGAGGTCGTCTCGATTTGGGCCTGGACAGGCGCGACCATGGCGCAGACGGCGATAGAGCGTGCCGCGGCACCTGTTGCGGTTGCTCGACCCAAGCGGCTGGAACAGTGGGAAGGCGGATACCTGACCCGCATGCTGGCGGACGCCGAGGCGCGCGCGCATCTGGCGACCAGCCTGCGGCCCGAAGAACTGCGTCATGCCGAGCTGTTGGCACATCAGGGTGAGCCGATCTACCGCGAGGGTGAATTTCTGATTGCAGGGGCGTGTCACAGCACCGATTGCGCCTGGCGTTGGGTGATGATTGGCCTGCGTGTGACAGATGGCGCGGTGTTTGCATTGCTGGCCGAGGATGGCATTGATGTGATCAAGCCGGACGGCGAAGATCTTCCACAGGCTCTTGCACTGGCGTTGGAAATGGGGGAACTGCCCTAGCCATGACGATATCTCATGACGATGTGGCCGCGTATTTCACTCGGCCTGATGGCGCCTACCACTTCGCGCGCTGGGGGCGCCCGCTTGCGCCGATCGTATTCGGTGTGCAGGACGAGACCCTGCAAACACTGAAGGGCGCGTTCGAAGTGGTATGTGCTTTGGCTGGCCACAAGATGGCGGAAACCGATCCGGAGCTTGGCAGCAATGTCATGGTCTTCTTCTTCCGTGAGTGGGAGGAGTTGACCGATGTTCCTGATCTTGATCGGCTGATCCCTGACCTGGCCGCGCTTGTGGTGCGGCTCAAGGCAGGAAATGCCAGTCAGTACAGGGCGTTCCGCTTTGACAAGGCCGGTGCCTTTCAAGCTTGTTTTGTCTTTTTGCGCATGGCTGGTCCCTTGGCCAGCGTGCCCGCCGAAGATCTGATGCTGTCTCAGGTGGTGCAGCTGATGCTGCTGTGGTCCGAAAACGCCTTTGCGCAGACCTCGCCTCTGGCCAAACTCGACGGCGGCAAGGTGATCTTGCGCCCAGAAATCGGGGCAATCCTGCGTGCCGCCTATGATCCGGTGATGCCGGGCGCGTCGCAGGATGCCAGTCACGCCCTGCGTCTTGCTGCTCGACTGGCGCGTGGAACGGATGCCTGAGTCCCCCCATCATCTGTCGGTTCGGGTCTATTATGAAGACACCGATATGGGCGGGATCGTCTACCACGCGAATTATCTCAAGTTCATCGAGCGCGCTCGCAGCGACTGGGTCCGCAGTCTTGGCCTTGATCAACGCGCGCTTCTGAACGACACGGGCATGGTTTTTGTGGTTCGTCGGATCGAGGCAGACTATCTGGCACCCGCCTATTACGATGATGTGCTGGACGTGGTGACGACAGTTCAAAGCGTTTCGGGTGTGCGTCTGGTCATGTCGCAAAAGGTTCAGCGCGGCGAAAAGGTGCTGTTTCAGGCCAATGTCACCGTTGCCTGCATTGCGTCAAATGGCAGCCCTGCGCGTCTTCCCGCGCAAATTCGTGCCTTGACCGCCTGAATTACAGCGCAATTGACCGAATTCGCCGCCAATTCATTGGCCATGCCAGATGGAATGAGGTAAAACGGCCCCAACAAGACCCGTAAGTCGGGCTGACATGGGAAAAGAGCAGGCCATGGAAACAGAAGCACTATCGATCGCACAGGAAATCGACTTTTCCATGTGGGGGCTGTTCATGCGCTCGACCTTGATGGTCAAGATGGTGATGGTCATGCTGATCCTCGCCTCGTTCTGGTCATGGTCGATCATCGTGCAGAAATATGTCTCGTTCGGCGGTGCCCGCCGTGAGGCGCGGCGTTTTGATCAGGCCTTTTGGTCGGGCGAACCTTTGGATGAGCTGTTTGACGAAATCGGGGTAGAACCCAGCGGGCGCAGTCAAAAGATATTCGCTGCAGGCATGTTGGAGTGGCGCCGCTCGCATCGGGAGGATGGCGGGTTGATCGCAGGAGCGCAGGCCCGGTTTGATCGCAGCATGGATGTTGCAATCGCCCGCGAGGCCGAGGATCTGCAGCGGGGCCTGCCGGTGCTTGCTACCGTTGGATCCACCGCGCCGTTTGTCGGTCTGTTCGGCACGGTCTGGGGCATCATGAACGCGTTTATCGAGATTGCCGAACAACAAAACACCAATCTGGCCGTTGTTGCTCCGGGCATTGCCGAGGCGCTGCTGGCCACGGGATTGGGCCTTTTGGCGGCGATCCCGGCCGTGATCTTTTACAACAAGCTTTCGGCAGACAGCGATCGCATCATCTCGGGCTATGAGGCCTTTGCGGATGAATTTTCGACGATCCTCAGCCGTCAGTTGGACGCCTGAACCATGGGCGCGGGGGTCATGCGCAAAGATGACGTCGGTGGCAAACGCCGCCGCAGACGGCGTCGCACGGCGCCAATGTCGGAGATAAATGTCACCCCCTTCGTCGACGTGATGTTGGTTTTGCTGATCATTTTCATGGTGGCCGCGCCTTTGTTGACTGTTGGCGTGCCGGTAGAGCTGCCCAAGACCGCGGCAGCCGCGCTGCCTTCGGGCAACGAAGAACCGCTGACCGTGACAGTCGCTGCCGATGGGACTGTCATGATCCAGACCACCGCAGTGGCGCGTGCTGACCTGATCAACCGCTTGCGCGCCATCGCGGCAGAGCGCAGCGATGACCGGGTCTACCTGCGCGCCGATGGTGCTGTCTCCTATGCCGAGGTGGCCGAGGTCATGGGCGCTCTGAACGCCGGGGGGTTCTCGTCGATCGGGCTGGTGACGGATATCGGTGGTCCGTCCCTTGACGGGTCGGATGGCTGAGGCCGCGCGTGCATATTGGCCACTATATCTCGGGCGCGGCTCATCTGGGCCTGATTGGCTGGATGTTGGTCGGGGACGTGTTCGAACCGCCTCCGTTTGAGGTCACCGAAGTGGCCATCCTGAGCGAAGAGCAGTTTTTGGCCCTGGCCCAGCCACCGGTGCCGGATGCCCAGCCCCGGGTCGCGCCTGATGATCCCGTGGCACCGGTTGCTCCGGAGCCGCCGGAAGATGCGGAGGCTCCGGCTGATCCGGACCCGATTGCAGAACCCAAGCCGGAACCCGATCCTGTGCCTTCGGCCGATCCCGAGGTCGAGCAAGAGCCTCGCCCGCAGGTGCCGGCGCTGCCGCAGCCAGACACAGTGCCTTTTGTCGATGCCAGGCCACCACAAGACCCCATTGTGCTGCAGGACCCACCGGTTCTTGTCGCGCCAGAGCCCGAGGTTCTGCCTGAGCCTGAGCCTGATGTGGCGCCCGTTGCCTCGATCCGACCCCAGGCACGGCCTGCGCCGCGTGTGGCGCCAGAACCGGTTGTTCAGCCCGATCCGGATGTCGAGCTAGGTGAGGTGGACCAACCCGCTGTCGACCCCGAGGGTCCCGCAGAGGATGTGAAAGAGCAACAGGACGCAGAGGCGCCCGAAGCGGCCGCGCGTGACATCGTTACCGAGGCCGAAAAAGCCGAGGCGCAAGAGGCGCCTGTTGCATCGCTCCGTCCTCGTGCGCGCCCGCGCCCGCTGGTCGCGGAGGACGCGCAGACACCGATCGAGGACTCCGTGCAACAAGAGGCCCGGGAACCCGAGACCCAAGCCGCAGTCAAGGCGGCGCTGGCCGCCGTCCTGGGGGGCAACGCGGATGCCACCACCGACAGTCCTCTTGGTCCACCGCTGAGCGCTGGCGAACAAGATGCATTGAGAGCGGCGGTTCAGGACTGCTGGGTGGTTGACGTCGGCAGTCAGGCGGCAAATGTGACGGTGGTGGTCGGCATGGATATGGAACGGTCGGGTCGGGTGATCAGCAGTACGATCCGACTTGTCAGCGCCACAGGCGGCACGGGGGCTGCGGTTGAAACCGCCTTTCAGGCTGCACGTCGCGCGATCCTGCGCTGTCAAAAAGGTGGCTATCCTTTGCCGCCTGAGAAATTTGACCAGTGGAAAGAAATCGAAATGACCTTCAATCCCTCAAAAATGAGGCTCCGCTGATGAACGTTCTTGTGTCGCTCCTGAGTGGCCTTTTGGCCCTGATTGCAACGCTTCCGGCCTTTGCGCAGGATGGTCCGTTGCGGATTGAAATCACCGAGGGTGTGGTCGAGCCCTTGCCCTATGCTGTTCCCGACTTCGTGGCCGAGACCCCCGGCGCTGCACAATTCGCGGCAGAACTGTCGCAGATTATCGCCCAGGATCTGACCGGCAGCGGTCTGTTCCGCGAGCTGCCGAAGGCCGCGCACATTTCGCGGATCACCAGTTTTTCCAGTCCGATTCAGTTTGCCGATTGGAAAGCGATCAATGCACAAGCGCTGATCACAGGAGCCGTTCGGGCCGAAGCCGGAGGCAGACTTGTGGTAAAGTTCCGTGTCTATGACGTTTTTGCTGGCACCGAGTTGGGCAAAGGTCTGCAGTTTGCCGGCAACGTCGATGGCATCAGACGCATGGCGCACAAGGTCGCCGATGCGGTGTATAGCCGGATCACCGGCGAAACAGGGTATTTTGACAGCCGGGTTGTCTATGTTTCCGAAAGTGGCCCAAAGAATGACCGCAAGAAGCGCTTGGCGATTATGGATTATGACGGCGCGAACGTACAATTCCTGACAGGCAGTGACGCCATTGTTCTTGCACCACGCTTTTCGCCAAACGGGGACCGGGTGTTGTACACCAGCTACGAGAGTGGGTTTCCTCAGATTTTTGTGCTGGACGTCGGCAGTGTACGCAGCCGGGTTCTGCGCGCCGGTGATGGCAGCATGAGTTTCGCGCCGCGCTTTTCACCGGATGGCCAGACAGTGATCTTTTCTTTGACGCGGGGCGCCAACACTGACATCTACGCGATGGAGGTCGCCTCAGGTCAGATGCGCCGCTTGACGGATGGACCGGGGATTGACACGGCCCCCAGTTTTTCGCCACGCGGGGATCAAATCGTCTTTGAATCTGACCGCTCTGGCTCTCAACAGTTGTATATCATGCCTGCGACAGGGGGGGCAGCGCAACGCATCAGCTTTGGCAAGGGGCGCTATGGCACACCGGTTTGGTCGCCGCGGGGGGACCTGATCGCCTTTACCAAGCAGGCCGCCGGTCGTTTCCACATTGGCGTGATGCGCACGGATGGCAGCGAAGAGCGTCTGCTGACGGCCTCGTTTCTGGATGAGGGGCCGACATGGGCTCCCAACGGTCGCGTGATCATGTTCACCCGTGAAACGCAGGGTGCAACTGGATCGGCTTCGCTTTATACCGTGGATATATCAGGACGGAATTTGAAACGGGTGCGGACACCCAACGGCGGCTCAGATCCAAGTTGGGGGCCTTTGCAGTAGCGGGCGCTGGTGCCGGGAACGAGAATACTATGATAGGGTATTGGAACACGAAGTGGCAGGATGGACAGATGAAACAGATAACACGGGTTGTGCTGTTATGCGCCGCGCTTACCGCGGGGGCCTGTACCAACGGGAATCGGTTCGATAACGGGGGCTTCAACGATGGCATCGGCTCAGGCAATTTTGATGTAGATGCAGATCCCTCGTCGCCGGTGTATTTTCAGCAAACGGTTGGCGATCGGGTCTTCTTTACAGTCGACCAGCATGTTTTGACCGACGATGCCAAGTTCGTCCTGTCATCGCAGGCCAGCTGGTTGCGCAGCAATGCCGACTACCTCGCCGTGGTCGAGGGGCATGCGGATGAACAGGGCACGCGGGAATACAACCTTGCTCTTGGCGCGCGCCGGGCAAACGCGGTAATGGAGTATTTGATCGCGCAGGGTGTGCCGCGCGAGCGGTTGAAATTTGTGACCTACGGCAAGGAACGCCCGATCGAGATCTGCTCGGAAGAGGCGTGCTATTCCAAGAACCGCCGTGCGGTGACAATCATTTCCGCCGGTTTGGGACTTTAAGCGCCAGGAGATGCCATGCGCCTGATAGCCATTCTTGCGGTTGCCGTTTGGGCCGCCGCGCCGACACGTGCGGAAACGCTGGCAGATATACGTCAAGACCTGGCTGTGCTGACGGTCGAGCTGAACCGCCTGAAGGTAGAGCTCAGCACAACCGGGGGCAGCTCTGTCGTGTTGCAGGGGGCCTCTGTGTCGGAACGGCTTGCCAGCATCGAACGCGCGTTGCAGCGCTTGACAGGAAAAACCGAGGAACTTGAGTTCCGGATCGACAGCGTGGTGAAGGACGGCACCAATCGGATTGGCGATCTTGAATTTCGCGTGTGTGAGGTCGAACCGGACTGTGATTTCAGTCAGTTGGGCACGACAGCGCCACTGGGACATGCAGAGGGGTCACAGGTGGTTTCGCAGCCTGACGACTTGTCGGACACGCAATCTGGCCTGGTCGCATCGCAGTTGGCCGTAGGTGAACAGGCTGATTTCCAACGTGCCCAGCAGGCCCTTGCCGACGGCAATTACCGTGCCGCGGCTGATCAGTTCAGTGCGTTCCGTGCGACTTATCCGGGCGGTCCGCTTGAGGCGCAGGCCCTTGTCGGGCAAGGCCGTGCGCAAGAAGGGTTGGGCGACACCCGCGCCGCGGCGCGCGCTTTTCTGGATGCGTACAGCGGCTACCCGCAGTCCGACATCGCCCCAGAGGCCCTGTTTCGGCTTGGGCAGTCGCTTGGAGACCTGGGCGCGGTGTCAGAGGCCTGTGTAACCTTGGGGGAAGTCGGCGTGCGTTATCCCGGTACTGCAGCGGTTTCAGATGCGCAAAGCGCCATGGCGGTCCTGGGCTGTTCGTGACAGAACTGTCGCTGCAACAACAGTTCGCTGACAGTCTTGGGCAGTTGCTGGGCCCGGAATTCCCCTCTGATATTGCCCTTGCGGTGTCGGGCGGTGGCGACAGCATGGCGATGCTGTATCTCGCGCATAACTGGACCCGTGACTGGGGTGTCCGGCTGCATGTTGTCACCGTTGATCATGGTCTGCGACCCGAAAGCGCTGACGAGGCGGCCATGGTGGCCAGTGAATGCGCGGCGCTTGGCTGGCGGCATGTCACTCTGACATGGTCCTGGGATGGCAGCGGCAACAAGATGGATGCCGCTCGCAGGGCGCGACTGGCGTTGATTGACGATTGGAGAGGCCAGATTGCCCACGTGCTGATGGCCCACACGGAAGACGACCTGGCCGAGACCTTCCTGATGCGGTTGCGGCGTGGCGCCGGGCTGGACGGTCTGGCGGCGATGGCGCCAAAGCGGTTCGTCACGGGCAAGGCGGGGTCAGGGTTTCATGTGATCCGTCCGTGTTTGGGCATGGCGCGCAAAGACCTGCGGCACTATCTGCGAACACTTCAGGGCCCTTGGGTCGACGACCCGAGCAACGATGACCCGAGGTATGATCGTGCCAGAATCCGGCGGCTGCTTTCTGCTCTTGGGGACGAAGGTCTTGACCGCAGAGTTCTGGCTGCCGCCGCCACGCGCCTGCGCACTGAAAAAGCGGTGGTGGCGCAACATGCTGCACGGATCTGGCAAGAGATCGGTGAAGACGTTGTGACACAGGGGGCCCGAACTGGCATCGTTCGGCTGAAGCCCGATTGGCATCGCGCGGTCGATGTGGCCACCCAGCGCCGGATCCTCTCGGCTGTTCTGCGGTATGTGTCCTCGACCGACTATCCGCCCCGCGCCGAGGCGCTTGAGGTGTTTCGCGATCGGCTTGTCAGCGGCGGTACAGGCCCGCTGCATGGCTGCGATGCGGTTGTGCTGGATGGCTGGACCTACCTCTTTCGCGAATTGACCTCGGTCGCGCCACCATGCGTTTTGGCGCAGCCCGAAACCCTTTGGGATGGGCGATGGCTGGCCCGCAGGTCTGGCCGCGCGGTGGTGCAGATTCGGGCCCTCGGCGAAGACGGGTGGCGGCAGATTCCGGACAAGCCCGGTCAGATCTTGCGTCACCGGCTTGCCCTGTCGCTTCCCTCTGTCTGGGAGGGCGATCACTTACTGGCCTGCCCCGCCCTTGGCTTCGGATCCGGACAGCACATCACGCTGCGACCAAAGGGACAGATCGGCGCAGATCTAAGCGACTTCCTGCTTTCGCATTGAACCGGGCGATGTGATCTCTATGTTAGTCCTAGGCGCTTTATGCTAAACCGCGCCATCTGACGTTTGGGAGATTTTCCTTGGGCAATATGCGCAACATCGCTTTTTGGGTCGTTCTGTTTCTTTTGGTCCTGGCGCTTTTCAACCTGTTTTCAGGGAGTGGCCCGACCGGGCAAAGCAGATCCATCAGCTATTCGGAGTTCGTAGCGGCGGTCGAGAATGATTCGGTCAGTTCGGTCACGCTTGATGGCGAACAGGTGCAGTTCCGGGGCTCTGATGGCACCGACTACGTGGCCATCAAACCCGAAGACGCCGAAATCACGCAGCTTCTAATCGACAACAAGGTTCCACTTGAGGCAACCGCGCAAGAGCAGTCAGGCTTTCAGTCGTTCATCTTGTCGCTTTTGCCGTTCCTGTTGCTGATAGGGGTCTGGATCTATTTCATGAACCGCATGCAGGGCGGCGGTCGTGGTGGCGCTATGGGCTTTGGCAAGTCGAAGGCGAAGATGCTTACAGAAAAGCATGGCCGCGTGACCTTTGACGACGTCGCCGGAATCGACGAGGCCAAGGAAGAACTCGAAGAGATTGTCGAGTTTCTGCGCAACCCGCAGAAGTTCTCGCGCTTGGGTGGCAAGATCCCGAAGGGGGCTCTGCTTGTGGGTCCTCCGGGCACGGGTAAAACATTGCTCGCGCGGGCCATCGCGGGTGAGGCAGGCGTGCCTTTCTTCACCATTTCGGGGTCCGATTTCGTCGAAATGTTCGTCGGCGTCGGGGCCAGCCGGGTGCGGGACATGTTTGAGCAGGCCAAGAAGAATGCGCCCTGCATCGTGTTCATCGACGAGATTGATGCAGTTGGCCGCCACCGTGGCGCCGGCTATGGCGGTGGAAATGACGAACGAGAGCAAACCTTGAACCAGTTGCTGGTCGAAATGGATGGGTTTGAAGCAAATGAAGGTGTCATCATCATCGCGGCAACCAACCGTCGCGATGTTCTTGATCCAGCCCTGCTGCGACCGGGTCGATTTGACCGCCAGGTGACGGTGCCGAATCCCGACATCAAGGGCCGGGAAAAAATCCTTGGTGTGCACGCACGAAAGACGCCCTTGGGGCCTGACGTGGACCTGCGCATCATCGCCCGCGGAACACCCGGGTTTTCAGGGGCCGACTTGGCCAACCTTGTGAACGAAGCAGCGCTGATGGCTGCACGTGTTGGCCGACGTTTCGTCACCATGGAGGACTTCGAAAACGCCAAGGACAAGGTTATGATGGGCGCAGAACGGCGCAGCATGGTCCTGACCGACGAGCAAAAAGAAAAGACAGCCTATCATGAAGCCGGCCACGCCGTGGTCGGATTGGCGCTGCCGCAGTGTGACCCGGTCTACAAGGCGACAATTATCCCACGGGGTGGCGCCTTGGGTATGGTGGTGTCCCTGCCGGAAATCGACCGCTTGAACTGGCACAAGTCAGAGTGCGAGGAAAAGTTGGCCATGACGATGGCGGGCAAGGCGGCCGAGATCATCAAATACGGCGAGGGAAATGTCTCAAATGGCCCGGCCGGAGACATCCAACAGGCAAGCGCACTTGCCCGGGCCATGGTGCTGCGTTGGGGAATGTCGGACAAGGTCGGCAATATCGACTATTCCGAAGCTCATGAAGGCTATACCGGGAATACGGCAGGTTTGTCGGTGTCTGCTCACACCAAAGAGCTGATCGAAGATGAGGTTAAGCAGTTCATCTCGGACGCTTATGACCGGGCGCATCAGATCCTGACTGACAGGAACGAAGAATGGGAGCGCTTGGCCCAGGGCTTGCTGGAGTACGAAACGCTGACCGGGGACGAAATCAAGCGCGTGATGCGCGGCGATCCCCCGCAAGCGCCAGGCGGCGAAGACGATAGCGCCGAGAGTGAGACGCCCAGCGTGACGGCCATTCCCAAAACCAAGCCCAAGGCCAAGCCCGCGGGTGACCCGGGCTTTGAGCCTGAACCAACAGCCTAAGATCCATCAAGGCCCCCGTCATTCCATTCGGGGGCCTTTTTCTTTCCCCTGCACAGACAGGTTGAATGATGGCCCTGGGCTGTCTTTCCCTGTGTTTCGCACCGAGCGCGACAAAGCGGTTTTTGCGGTCTGTGTGACTGCATGCGTTCGCGTTGCAGGCAAAGGTTTCCGATCAGCAGCGCCATGCCTCTCTGTGCGACGCAGTTTCGACAGATAATGTCGGATTCGCCCGCACAAGGGCACCTGCAGGGCTGTATGCAAAAATCGGTGATTTATTCACGCGACCAAGCGCACGGACAGGGACACCGTAATGAAATTCAAGACCGACATTGAAATTGCCCGAGAGGCCAACAAGAAACCGATCCAAGAGATTGGAGCCAAGCTGGGCATCGCGTCGGAAAGCTTGCTTCCATATGGCCATGACAAGGCCAAAGTCAGTCAAGATTTCATCGACTCGGTTCAGGGCAACGACAATGGCAAGCTGATCCTGGTGACGGCGATCAATCCGACCCCGGCAGGTGAGGGAAAAACCACCACCACTGTCGGTTTGGGGGATGGGCTGAACGCCATTGGCAAAAAGGCTGCGATCTGCATCCGTGAGGCCTCGCTTGGGCCAAATTTTGGGATGAAGGGTGGCGCGGCTGGCGGCGGCTATGCGCAGGTCGTCCCGATGGAGGACATGAACCTCCACTTCACTGGTGACTTCCATGCGATCACGGCGGCACACAATCTGTTGTCTGCCATGATCGACAACCACATCTACTGGGGCAACGACCTGGGCATCGATGAGCGGCGCGTGACCTGGCGCCGGGTGCTTGACATGAATGACCGCGCGTTGCGTGACATGGTGACGTCTTTGGGCGGAGTTGCCAACGGGTTCCCTCGACAGACCGGATTTGACATCACTGTGGCCTCGGAAGTCATGGCAATTCTCTGTCTTGCCAAAGATCTTGCCGATCTTGAAAAGCGTCTTGGCGACATGATCGTGGCCTATACCCGCAAGCGCGAACCGATTTACTGTCGCGACATCAAGGCAGACGGCGCGATGACGGTTCTGCTCAAGGACGCCATGCAGCCCAACCTTGTGCAAACGCTTGAAAACAACCCGGCCTTTGTGCACGGCGGCCCCTTTGCCAATATTGCGCATGGATGCAACTCTGTCACGGCGACCACCACGGCACTGAAGATCGCCGACTACGTGGTAACCGAAGCCGGGTTTGGAGCGGATTTGGGTGCAGAGAAGTTCATGAACATCAAGTGTCGCAAGGCAGGTCTGGCGCCCGACTGTGTTGTGCTGGTCGCCACGATCCGCGCCATGAAGATGAACGGCGGGGTTGCCAAGGCAGATCTGGGTGCCGAAAACGTGGGTGCCGTGAACGAAGGCTGTGCCAACCTTGGGCGCCACATTGGCAATCTCAAGCAGTTTGGCGTGCCGGTTGTGGTCGCTATCAACCATTTCGTGTCCGACACCGATGCAGAGGTGCAGGCGGTCAAGGATTATGTCGCCACACAGGGATCAGAGGCGATCCTTTGCAAGCATTGGGCGCATGGCTCGAAGGGCACAGAAGAGCTGGCCACCCGCGTGGCCGAAATTGCCGATAGCGGAACCAGCCAGTTTGCGCCTCTGTATAGTGACGACCTGAGCTTGTTTGAAAAAATCGAGCGTGTCGCAACCTCTATCTACCGCGCCGACGAAGTTCTGGCCGATCAGAAGATCCGCAACCAACTGCGGGATTGGGAAGCGGCGGGCTACGGAAATCTGCCTGTTTGCATGGCCAAGACCCAGTACAGCTTTTCAACAGACCCGACCTTGCGAGGCGCCCCAACGGGCCATTCGGTGCCGGTGCGTGAAGTCAGGCTTTCGGCAGGGGCCGGGTTCATCGTGGTCATCTGTGGTGAAATCATGACCATGCCGGGGCTGCCGTCGAAACCGGCCTCCGAATCCATTCGTCTGAATGCAGAGGGTGAAATCGAAGGGCTGTTCTAAGGCGCATTGAGCCCAGGTCTGGCGAGGCTTATGTACTGGCCAGACCTGACAGATGGGGGCCACAGGTGACAGAACCAAAGTCGTGCCGAAACAAGGCTGATTTTCATGTCGACATCAAAAAAGTGACCACAGCGCGGCTGCCGTCTTGGGCAGGACGGTTGGGGATGATCTGTGGCACGGAAAAGCTGAGGTTGGCCAATCGCGCCAAGACCGCTGCGGCGCGCCCCGTGGACCTTGACATCGTTCAGGCGCTTTGGTGGGGCTTGCTTGATGTCGCTACCGGTAAAAAAGAACGCGCGTTTGGATCGCCGGACAGCGCCAGATGCTGGGGGATCGCATGCGCGCAGCATTGATTGATGGCAAGGCGATTGCAGCCACGCTGCGAGATGAAATCGCCCGAGAGGCCCAAGAATTGACTGAGGCCGGATGGGCCCCGCGCCTTGTGTCTGTCAGCGTCGGCGACACTGCCGCGGCAGCGCTTTATGTGCGCAACCAGCAACGTACAGCCGATCTTTGCGGGGTCTCCTTCGAGGCGCGCAATTATCCGGAACACACCTCGCTTGAGCAGTTGACAGGCATTTTGCAGGGACTGAACGCCGACCCGCGCGTGCATGGTGTGATCATCCAACGCCCGCTGCCCGATCACATCCCGGTCAAGGCGCTGCAAAAGGCGGTTCATCCGCTTAAGGATGTCGAGGGCATGCACCCCGCCTCGATCGGTAACATTGTCTACAATGACTTGGCCCTTGGCCCTTGCACGGCTGTTGCCGCGGTTGAGATCCTCAAGTCCCTGCCGATGGCCATGGAGGGTCTGAATGTCACCGTCATCGGCCACTCCGAAATTGTTGGCAAGCCGATTGCCTTTCTCATGATGGGGCTTGGCGCCACTGTGACGGTTTGCCATCACATGACGCGTTCGGTTGCGATGCATTCGCGTGCGGCTGATGCGGTTTTTGTGGCCGTGGGCAAACCTGGGCTTGTGACCGGCGACATGATCAAACCTGGGGCGGCGCTGATCGATATCGGGATCAACCGGATCGAGACACCAGAGGGCTTCAAGACCGTCGGTGATGCGGATTTCGAAAGCTGCGCTGCCGTGGCTGGGTGGATCACCCCTGTGCCCGGCGGTGTTGGTCCGGTCACGGTGACGACACTGATGAAGAACGCGGTGCTGGCGGCACGGATGCAAATGGACCACTACAGGGCCGCCTTTGCCCGCACCGATGTCTGAACCGGAGGACAGTCAATCAAAAGCCCAATCTTGATCCTTTTTGGCGTATCGGTCCTTCTGGCCCTGACAGTTGGAACCGCCGTTGTGGGTATTGTCCTCGCATCTGGGTTGATGCCGGGCGATAGCCCCTCTGAGGCAAGATTTGGGCTTTTGGCGGTGCTTCCGGTCTTGTGGGTGTGGAAAGCCTACCTCAACTACCTCGGACTGACCGTGTCCGGACTTGGATGGAGAAAGAAATGAGCGCGACAGTGATTGATGGCAAGGCCTTTGCGGCCACTGTACGAGAGAAAGTAGCCAGCCATGTGGCGCGCCTGAAGGCCGAGCACGACATCACTCCGGGACTCGCGGTGGTGCTCGTGGGCGAAGATCCGGCAAGCCAGGTTTACGTTAGATCAAAAGGGAAGCAGACGGTCGAAGTCGGCATGAATTCGGTCGAACACAAACTGGACGCGGCGACATCAGAGTCTGATTTGCTGGCGCTGATCGACCAGCTGAACGCTGACCCGACTGTGCATGGCATTCTGGTCCAGCTGCCACTGCCCGACCACTTGAACGAAGATCTGGTGATCAACTCCATTGCGCCGTCAAAGGATGTCGACGGCTTTCATATCTCGAATGTGGGTCTGTTGGGCACCGGGCAGCAATCGATGGTGCCCTGCACGCCACTTGGGTGCCTCATGATGCTGCGCGACCACCATGGTTCGATCAGTGGTCTGGATGCCGTCGTGATCGGGCGCTCGAACATTGTCGGCAAGCCCATGGCGCAGTTGTTGTTGGGCGACAGCTGTACGGTGACCATTGCGCACTCGCGCACCAAAGATCTGGCGGAAACCGTGCGTCGGGCCGACATCGTGGTTGCCGCCGTCGGGCGGCCCGAAATGGTCCCAGGAGACTGGATCAAGCCGGGCGCCACTGTCATTGACGTCGGTATCAATCGGATTGATGCACCGGAGAAAGGCCCAGGAAAAACGCGTCTGGTCGGTGATTGTCATTATGAAAGCTGCGCTGCAGTGGCAGGTGCGATCACACCGGTGCCTGGCGGGGTCGGTCCCATGACGATCGCCTGTCTTCTGGCGAATACCGTAACGGCCTGTTGTCGTGCCAATGACCTGGACCCGCCCGAGGGGCTGACGGCCTGACGCGGCAGCCCGAACCGGCGTGATTGTTCCGGTGATCCCCGGGCGTCTATCTTTGTGGTGCACATCTATCTGTCGTCATATGGTCCATGCCCATGGCGGGCGCGATCCCTGCAATAGCCCTGTCCTCGCACCTGGGACGGGTGTTTGCGGGCAGAACGGGCCGTTTAACGTCAGACAGGGCAAGGGATGGGCTGCTTCCTGTTCCTGGGGCCTTGATCCTGTGTCTTTTGCGGCGCCAAGAGGCCTATGGCAGGGTTCTGAGCAGTTTTCCCGGTCTTGAACCGCTCTGCTTCAAGCTAGGGTCAGGACCTATAAATTTGATGGGTTGCGAATGTCCGCTGTGAGCCCATTTTACCGAATGCTGCGCGGTGCCCGAGTGTCTGCTTTCAAAGGTTTATCATTACGGGTAACTTCAGTTTCATCTAGTGGAGTAACCGTGTGCGCAAACCCAAGGGTCGCCTGACCGATGTATTTAACCTGCCAGACGATGAAGCTGGGAAGCCTCGAACTGTCCTGATGTTGGATCAGCTCACACATGTTCCAGAGGCAGGAGACGTATTGCAGGTTGCAGATCGAAACTTGTCGATCGCTCAAGTCGATGGGCGACGGATAAGGAATTGCCTGACGGGCTGGAAGCTGGCGGGGCGCGGCAGTGTTGCAGTATTGATCAACGAACCTACGGACACTCTGCGACCATTAGCACAGCGCCCAAATCGTCTTTTGGTCACGTGGACGCCTAAAGACGAACTGCCTTGGTACTTCCAAACTGACGATCTGCCGACAATTACGCGCCTCAATAAAGATTGGAACGCGCATCCAAACG
>JAKVCP010000149.1 GCA_022448925.1 Paracoccaceae bacterium | reverse complement strand
CGCCCCATCCGACACGCCCCAGCGTTCAGGTGCATCGCAAATGAAACGATAAATCATGGCATAAGCCGCGCCGCAATGTGTGTCCCACCGCACCGTGTTACACATGGGCAGCATGTAAAATGGGTGAAAGGAAAACATCGCCGCCAGGCCATCGTAGTAACCCTTGGCCGCGTGTATCGGCTTGGAGCCCCTGACTTTCTCTGCAGGTTCCCCGGTATAGCGGAGTGTTCCCGTCAGACCGTGATGCTGCATCGCGGCCTTTGTCGCCAGCAACCCGCCAAGCGTACTGATCCCCAGGGCAGAGTGTGGATCGGTATGCCCACCAGCCTGATAGCCAAGCCCGTCACGCGGCCGCCGCTGTGTGTCGGCGGCCTGGCAATTTCCGGGCACCGCATCGTATTCGGCATACATGCCAAGGGTGGGCCCATCGCCGTTCGACCATTCCGCGCAAAAGGCCGTCGGCATACCGGCAGAGCCCTCTTCGACCGTAAACCCCTCTTGTCGCAGACGGTCTACGTACCAGGCTGCAGATTGGTACTCTCGCCAAGCCGTTTCCGCAAAATCAAAGATCTGAGCACACCATTCGGACAGCTCAGGCATGCGTGCGTCAATGACAGTCAAGCCGGTGGTTTGTGCTGGTGAAATCCTGGTCATGTCCAAAGCCCATCGCGAAAAAGAAACCAATCCCGCACCTCGGCCCCGACGCGCCTGACAATGCCAGAAACCCAACCCGCGTGCCAGAGATCAGATGATGCCCCAGACACCAGCTGAACCGGAATCAGAATACCACGTTCATCACAGTCAACGACACCACGAGAAACAACAACGTCATGATGCCGCCGCTTTTCATGAAGTCGGTCACCCTGTAGCCGGCAGGTCCCATGATCAGGGCGTTTACCTGATGGGTGGGGATCAAAAACGAGTTTGACGTCGAGATGGCCACCGTCAAGGCAAAGATTGCCGGGTCCCCACCAGCAGCCACGGCGATCGACACCGCAAGCGGAACCAGAAGAACGGTTGCGCCAACATTGGACATCACCAAAGTGAAAGCAGTGGCAAGGACAGCCACACCTGCCTGCAGCCCCCAGATCGGCCAGCCATCCAGCAGGGTCAGGATCTGTTGGGCAATCCACGCGGCAGTCCCGGTATTTTGGACGGCTTGTCCCAAGGGAATGAGGCTGGCAAGCAAAAAGACCGTCGGCCAGCTGACCGCTTCATAGGCCTCATCGATGCGCAGTACATTGGTCGCGACCATGCCGCAGGCGCCGACCAACAGGGCAATGCTCAACCGGAGATCCGTGAACAGGATCAGCGTCAGGGTGATGGCAAAGAAGAGCAGCGCCCAGGTGACCTTGTTGGGGCGGATTTCTTCCATTGGAAAATCGCTGGTGACGACGACAAAATCGCGATCTCGGGTCAGCCGCGCAAGGCTGTCCCAGGCTGTAAAGGCCACAAGTGTATCGCCTGCGCGAAACGGCTCTGCGCTGATGTTGGTGGCGGCGTGCTCGGCCGTTTCAACAAGGCTGAGCGTGTCGCCGCTGCGATGGATCGCCAAAAGTCCAAGTCCATAGGTTTTGCGCATCACCACATCCCGAGCGGTCTTGCCGATCAGATCAGAATCCGGCGGAATCACCACCTCTGCCACACCAGAGTTCGTCGGGGCATAG
>JAKVCP010000148.1 GCA_022448925.1 Paracoccaceae bacterium | reverse complement strand
GATATAGTCGCTGAGCTGCCCAGCGGTGACGAACAGGTCAATCGGTCGCCCCTGGCTGTCGCAGATGGCATGCCGCTTCGTGTTCATGTCGCCTTTGGTTCGGCCCCTCTCGGGACATTTCCTTCGGAAATACCCTGCCGGGCAGTGAATCAGGCGACCGCGCCCCCCTTTTTGGCGGCCATGCTGGTCGCCGTTCGATGGGCCTTGAGGTATGTCGCGTCGATCATCACGGTCTTCTGTTCGCCGTGCTCAGCGGCCAGACCCGCCATCAACCGGGCGAAGACGCCTTTGTCGCTCCAGCGCCTCCAACGGCTGTAGAGCGTCTTATGCGGACCATAGGCGGCAGGCGCGTCGCGCCAACGCAAGCCGTTGCGATTGATGAAGATAATCCCGCTCAACACCCGCCTGTCATCGACCCGTGGCTTTCCATGCGACTTCGGAAAGAAAGGTTCCAGACGTGCCATCTGCGCGTCGCTCAGCCAGAAAAGATCGCTCATGTCACCGCTCCGTTTTTCGAGCCGTGAATCACGCGCGCCGCGGAAATCAATGCATCCTGACCCAAAGAAGAGATGTGCAGCCACCTCGCTGACTTCCTCGACGCATACAACTTCGCAAGTCGTCTCAAGACGCTCAGCGGCCTCACGGACTACGAGTACATCTGCAAAATCTGGACTGCCGAACCCGATCAAGTCATCCTCGACCCGAGCCACCAGATGCCGGGACTGAACAGCTTGGAACACTTCGGTTTTGGCGCACATACCTAACGGACCGATCGGGCCACAGGTCGCCCGATCTTGGCAGAAAGATCTGACGGGCCATGGACGCCCCGGCTCTTGGAGGGCAATGCGTCCACTGCCCGTCACTTGTTTCGCTTTCCGCTTGCGTCAGGCATATTTCTTTAGTCAGCAGAGTTGGCGCCTCCGTTTCGATTGTTGGTACCGGACCGGACCTTGGTTTATACGGATGATGGGATTGCGTTCAGCAGGGCCACTGTTATTCGAAGGAGCGGCTGAAAGATGTGTACGGGGATTTCGTTGAGTGCCGAAGATGGTTCTGTAATCGCGGCTCGCACAGTCGAATGGGCACATAGCCATACTCACCAGGACAGGCTGGTTCTTTATCCTTCGGGACACGCGTTTCGCGGATTGACGCCGGATGGCGAAAACGGTCACCGGTGGACCGGCAGGTTCGGGTTTGTCGCCCTGTCTTCGCATGGACAGCCCTATGGCCCGGATGGCCTCAATGAGGCGGGGCTCTCTGTGGGTATGTATTACTTCCCGGGGTTTGCCAGTTTTGCTGAATACGATCCGGCGCAGTCAGACCGCGCGATGAGCGTGGGTGATTTACTCAATTGGTCCTTATCAACATGTGAAACTGTGGCAGATGTGCGGGCGCGGATAGGCGAAATCACTGTTGTCAACGTGGATGGCACCGATTTCGGGGGGGTGCCGCTGCCGTTCCATTGGAAGGTCGCTGACCGTTCGGGCGCATCGATCGTAATCGAGATCACGCATCAAGGGCGGGTTGAGATTTTCGACACCGTTTGCGGCGTCGTGACCAATGCTCCTGGGTATGATTGGCATCTGACCAACCTGCGCAATTATCTGGGCTTGCATCCAGAGGCGGAAATGCCTGTGTTATTGGATGGCCAAAAATTCTCGCCACTGGGGGCGGGCACCGGGCTGCGGGGGCTGCCCGGGGATTTCACGCCACCTGCACGGTTTGTTCGCGCCGTCACGCTGACGGCCTCGGCCCGGCCAATTGCAACCGCGTCGGATGCCGTGTTTGAGGCTTTTCGCATTCTCGACAGCTTCAACATTCCCATCGGGGCTTCCGTGCCGGCCGAAAACATCCCGACCGAACTAGAAAGCGCCACGCAGATTACCACGGCGCACGATCTAACAAACCGCGTGATCTATTTTCACACAATGTCTGACCGGCAGGTGCGCAAGCTGGACCTTGGCA
>JAKVCP010000147.1 GCA_022448925.1 Paracoccaceae bacterium | reverse complement strand
TCCGCCCGCAACTGACCGTTGCGGATCACCCGACGCTGGGCAAAAGTTGCGCGATTTGGCACAGCAGCCTGCAGGTCAATCGGTGCAGTGATCGAAATCCTGCGTCCCCCCAAATCGAGACTTTCATGGTCAGCGTTGTTGAGCAGCGCCTGAAAGGCCTTTTTGAAAGCCAATTCTTCGTCACCAAAAGCATCGATATAGGTTGGCAAATCGAAGTCGTTTGGCAGAACGAAAAGCGCCTCGGTGGGCATTGCAACTGTGCCCTCGAACTGAACCCGCGATGACAAAGTCACGCTGCTGCCCAGAAAATATGTTCCCGAAGACACCAGGACACGTCGTCCATTTGCAGCGGCATCGGCTGCCTCAAAAGCGGCGGAATCATCAGTGACTCCGTCGCCGACGGCACCAAAGTCCCGAACATCGACCCAATTCATCAAATCGCGATGGAACACCCCGGTTGCATCTTCGATTTTGATGTCGTCGATGCGCACAACACCCCCGTTGGGTCCAGTCAGATCTAAACCGAAGTGACCATAGACTGGGTCTGTTCCCCAAATCAGGTCGACGCCACCCCGATCCCCTGCGCCCACAATGGCGCTGACCTCGACCACCTGACCGTAGCTTGGTATCGCAACGCTGGGCCCTGCCTCCACCAAACCAGCGACATGTGAATCCCCAGCATTGCCGGCCCACCCAGCAATACGCACCGAAGGCAGGTTGCCCGAAATAGCCTTTACCCGTGCTGTAATCTTGAGGTAGCAGCCCGGTTCCAGCGGTGTTTGCCCCATGTAGCGCAGTTTTTGGGTTCCGCTGGTTTTTTGCAGTTCCAGACAGCCGCCAAAGTCCTGGTCTGCGGGCACATAAGCCGCGCTGGCCAGCCCGTCATAGGTGTCTGACCCGGGCGTTCCATCGCCCTGCGACCATACATTCAGCCCCGCCGAAAACGGTGTTGGCATCAAAACCACACCGTCTGTAATCGCCTTGTTCATTGATTGCCCTTTCACCATCAGGCCCGAACGCCGCGTGATAGCGGCCTGCGGGCATGTGATTGTTCCCAGATGCCGGAATTGACGATCCGGTCGCGCGAAAGGACTATATGCGCGACTTTAATGCAGTGTCACATCGGCGAACGGTCTAATAAACTCAATGAGTTACGCGACCGGCGCTAGGCTGCAACGTCTGGACTTGGCAAAAGCTGCACCGCGCTGATGCGCCATGCCTCATCCACCTGAACCATCCGATAGTCCAAGACATGCGGCACGCCGGCCTGATCACGTACAATAACCTTCTGCCACATCGCGCCTTCGATCTCGCGCAACTCTCCGAATGTCACGTCAGATGGCCGCCAAACCATTGGATAGCCGTTGCGGACCATGGCACCGAAACGTTCAGGCCCACCAAACAAGCGCTGTATTGAAGGGCTTGCAAACGTAAAGGCCGCAGCGAAATCGTCTGCCTCAAATGCTTGAATTTGCTGGCCGATCACCGTTTGGATCTGCGCTCCTGCTGACGTCTGCGCCATGCCCTGCGAGGGGCCCGACGCAACCCCGAAGAAAACAATGAAAAGTGCCGCTAAAATTCGCATGTCTCACACTCCTTCGTTACCCGAAGAAAGCTAGGCGGCCGCATCACAAAGTCAATTTTCAGCCTTAAAGCGGCAGCATCGACATTCCTGCACGAGACACTCCAACACGTGCTTCTCTGTCCCGACGGGTCAGAGATATGGTGTCCCCGTCGAACCCGACAAATGTCACAGAGGATGGACCGAAACCGCCCAGCATATGCCGATGCAATGCAGAGACAGCCAAGGTTTCGCCGCGGGCCATCTCAGCGCGTGTTTCAGATGGGAAAAACCCATCACATATGTTTCGGGCGAATACAAAATTGTCCACCAGCATGTCCAGATCGCGCCTGAACTCATACGCGCTGACCGCCTTGAGAAGCGTCAGGCAGGCACCGAAAATGATCGCATGCGCCTCTGTGTTCACCGGGCAAACCTTGCTTGACGTCATGCCACAACGCGG
>JAKVCP010000146.1 GCA_022448925.1 Paracoccaceae bacterium | reverse complement strand
GGCTGCGATCCCCAAGAACAGAAGTCGTCAATTCGCGCCCCGGGACATAGGTTTCAATCATTACGCTGTCGGGCATATCGGTATTCAGAATCGGGGGCCGGTTTGCCGCCTCCTGAACGATGTAAACGCCCACCGAAGAGCCTTCGTTGTTCGGTTTGACGACGTATGGGGGTGCCAAAACATGGGCCGCTTCGACGTCGGCACGCGGTACGATCACGCTGTCGACGACAGGAAGGCCGGCTGCGGCAAAGGTTGCTTTCGACTTCTGTTTGTCCATTGCCAAAGCCGAGGCCAGCACTCCTGAGTGCGTGTAGGGAATTTGCATCCACTCAAGCACACCCTGAACAGAGCCGTCCTCGCCCCAACGACCATGAAGCGCATTGAACACGACGTCCGGTGCAGCATCGTCCAACCGATGCACCAGATCCCGGCCTGCATCGATCTCAACGACTTGGAATCCCTCATCCCTCAAAGCGGCGGCGCATTCGCGTCCTGAGCTAAGCGACACCTCACGCTCGGCCGAAGGTCCGCCCATCAATACTGCCACTTTCGGGTTTGCCCTGCTCGACATCCCGGAAACTGCCTCAATGTATCGGGTCTTGGCGACCCTTGTTTGTCTTATCGCAGCCTTATGACCGCTTGTTTTTTCCGTGCCATGCCCACGATTACCGTGGTTCACCGACACGCATGATTTCCCACTGTAACTCTATTCCACTGTGCTGCAAAACCTTTTCTCGGACTTCTTCGCCCAAACCCTCAAGATCTGCTGCCGTTGCATCCCCTGTGTTCACCAAAAAGTTTGAATGCTTGGGCGACATCTGTGCGCCTCCGCGTGTTGCACCACGCAAACCCGCCTCATCAATGACTTTCCAGGCTTTCAAATCATGCACGTCGTCAGACCGACCCGTTGAGCTGAAGCCAGCCGGGTTACGAAACGTGCTGCCTGCCGTTCGGTCCTTGGTCGGCTGTGTCTCGTCGCGCTTTTTCAACTGCATCTGCATGCGCTCTTGCAACAGCTGTGGATCGCCCATTGCGCCCTCAAACACAGCCTCGACCAACACGGCCCCCTCGGGCAGGTTGCTTTGACGGTACTGCAAGTTCAGTTCATCAGGCGTCAAATCTAGCAGATCGCCCTGCCGTGTGACGATGCGGGCGCGTATCAAATGGTCTGCAACATACGCACCATAGCACCCGGCGTTCATCGTCACGGCCCCACCGACGCTGCCTGGAATAGTGCGAAGAAACGTCAGATCCACGCCCGCCTCGGCTGCCCGGCGCGCGACATGTGCGTCCAGCGCGGCGGCCCCTGCCGTGACGCGCGCTCCTTCAACCGTGATGCCGTTAAATCCGCGCCCAAGTCGAATGACGACCGCCCGCAGGCCCCCATCGCGAACGATCAGGTTGCTGCCAACACCGATCGGGAACACAGGAACATCGGGGGCAACTGCGGCAAGGAAGTCTTGCAGGTCGCTCAGGTCTGCTGGTTGAAACAATACGTCCGCAGGTCCGCCAACCCGCAGCCAAGTCAGTTCACTCAACAGTTTTCCGTGGGTCAAACGCCCGCGCACAGGGGGAAGGTCAAACGTCATGAGTGGGGTGCTACAACCCAGCACACGAAAGAACAAGAGATGCAGTGGGTCCAGCCGCCGCCCAAACACTTGCCCTGCTGAACGGGAGCAAATACCGGGTGAACCGATCTCTCCACAGGTCAAGGCCGCGTCGCCGATCACGGTCTGGGTCAGCGATTTCACCTGTGCGACTTGTCCGGGCGTTATGACGTGGGCTTCGCCATCGATGGCGTGGGCAATGCCGCGATGCCGCCAAACCCTTTGGCCCTAATCCCCTCCAACCAAGAAATCGCTAGGGTCACTTCTGGTTGAGCCTGTAACACGTATGTATGACACAATGTAATCGCGGCTTGAGCCGCAATCACGTCATCGCATTTGCCTGTGTCATAGGCCCGGTCGGCGGTTTGATCGGGCGGGATTTGATTGACCAACTCTGGAAGCACTGGCGCATCTTGGCATCCCAATCACAGAGCCCTCCGGATCAGTCCTTTCGGGGTAATGGGCCACCCACTCAAACCCCGATCCGTGCTACAAAGCCACATCCAAGCAGAAGAGATCGGCTTTTCCGGAAATGACCGGGTTCGACTACAATTATAGTTATGTTCAAGCCTGGTTTCGGTAAAAGACCTTTGCGATGTCTTCTTACTGTGCGAACCGGCCTTTGATAACCGACGCAGCAACCTGCAATTTGGGCTGACAGCAGGCTCTTGCCTCTTACCCATTTCAGGGGCGCCGAACCC
>JAKVCP010000145.1 GCA_022448925.1 Paracoccaceae bacterium | reverse complement strand
GACCCGACCATGAAGCTGAGAGAGAAGGTCGCGTTTGATGCGATCACCGCCACGCCAGACGGTTCCGGGGGGCATGAACGGACATGGGGCGAGCAACACGTTTGCCGGGCTGAGTTCATCTATTCCCGCGGCTCTGAGGCGGTGAATGCTGCGCGCCTGCAAGGTAGGTCGATATACAAAGTTAAGATCAGTTCGTGTGCTGCGGCGCGATCAATTTCGACAGATCACCGGATGCGCGATGTGCGCCGGGATGTCGAGTATCAGATCCGCGAGGTGGATGCCGTAACGGAACCAAGATGGGTCTTTTTGATCGTTGAAAGTGGGGCTGCATCATGAGTGTATCAGTAGCGTTTCAGACTGCCGTTTTTGAAGCTCTTACCAATGATGGCGCCCTGGCTAAACTGATCGGTGACCGTGTTTTCGACAATGTACCGCAGGATGCAGAGTACCCATATGTCAGTTTTGGGCCGACAGACTTTTTCCCTTCGGATGTTGAAGGCGTATCCGGCAGGGTTGAAGCTCTGCAGATTGATGTCTGGTCCGAAGATCATGGACGCAAGCGCGAGTGCAAGACCATCTGCGACGCTGTGAAGTCAGCTTTGCACGAAGTGGACCTGGAACTCGATGCGGGCGCGGTCGATCGGATTCAGGTCACGGGTGTGCGGGTGTTTCTGGACAAAGACAACATCACGGCGCATGGGATCATTTCTGTGGAGTGCGAGATTGAGGAAGGCTGATGGTCCAGGGGCTGTCAGAGTTCAACAGGCGCTGGGGCGCTATTCCCAAATCTGTGCGATTGGCTGTGCAGGCCGAAATGGAGAAAATCGCGGCTGCGATTGTGGGTGAGATGGACGCGGTCAAACCGCTACCCGAGATCAAAATCGGCTGGACCTGGGGAGCGCCGCCCAAAGGCAGTATTTCAGTTGGCAGCTTTGGCGAAGGCAAGGGGCTCCGGATCACGATCTACGCCGTTGCGCCCGACTTCGCGGCGCGATGGTTTGAGTTTGGCACAGAGCCCCGTTTCCACAAGTCCGGAAAATATGTGGGGCAGATCGCAGCACAGCCGTTCTTCTATCCCATCTGGCGCCGTTGGAAGCGGCGGATCAAGGCGCGCATCACGCGCGCAATCAACAAGGCGCTGCGTAGCGCCTGAAGGCTGCAAGGGGCAACAATGAAACTAAAAATTCTAAAGGATCATGATCACCGGATCACTCCGGCGAAAGTGCAGGCCTTCAAGGCCGACAAAGAGGTCGATGTGCCTCGCAAAACAGCAGACGTACTGCTCAAAGAGGACGGGGTTGCGGTCAAGGTGCCTGCATCTCCAAGCACACAGGAGAAATAAACCATGGCACCACCAAAGCTTGATCAAACCATGCTCATCCTTCTTGGTGATGGTGGCGATCCGGAAACCTTCGGCTGGCCCTGTGGCGCAAATGCCCGCAGTGTGAAGTTCATCAATAATACCGGTGAAGAATCGATTTTGGACTGCGACGATCCCAACGGTGAACCCGCCGTTATTCTTCGCTGGATTGAAAGCCAGGATACGCAGCTCACGATTTCGGGACGTGTTGCAGTTGAAGCGTTGTCGATGTGGCGTTCTTGGGCCGACGCGGAGGACAATGGCGGCGTTAAAAACATCCGCAGTGAAATCCAAAACGGTTCTGGCGGCGCTGGTGGTTTTCATACCTTGCCGGCCATTCTGCAGGATTTCGAGATCTCAAGAGAGGGTAAGGCATCTTCGACTTTTACTGCGACCATCGTTGCTGCTGGCAAACGTGTCTGGACGGCTGCGACCTGATGAGTGTCGAAATTGTCCGCTTCTTTGCGGGTGAAAACAGGTTGTTCCGGTGTGTCACCGGGACAATCTGGGACATTGAAGAGGCCAGCGGAAAAACAGGCATCGGTGCGCTCTATCTTCGGCTGGCCTCACATCAATATTTTGCCAAGGACGTGATGACGATCGTCCGTCTGGCATTGGTTGAAGGCGGGATGGACCCGGTTGAAGCAGAGCGGTTGGTGCAAGAGCGGGCTGCAATGGGGCTGCTGAAAATGCAGGAGCTCGCTCTCGATATTCTGATGGCGATCATGGAAGGCATTGAGGAGGACGACACGCCGGCTGAAGGTGATCCGGAACGGCCCTACGACGTCGGCGCTATCCTTCATTCGTTTGTCCAGGCCGGCATTGCCCCAGAAAGTGTGCGCTCCATGAGCTACGCTGACTTCGTCGGCATCATGCGCGCTACCGGCCGCAAGGATGTGGACGCGCCCTCTGAAGAGGACTTTGAGGCGATGGTCAAAGACTACGAGCGTCGGCATGGCAAATGATG
>JAKVCP010000144.1 GCA_022448925.1 Paracoccaceae bacterium | reverse complement strand
CCGGAGGGTGCCATTCACGATCCCTTTGATAGTACTCGGCGGGGGGGGTCATGTTTGGGCCTCCATTTCGGCGTAGGTCTGACGCGCCAACTTGAGTGCACGATTGGCGCGGGGCACGCCTGCGTAAATCGCGACATGCTGAAAAGCTTCAAGAACGTCTACTTTGCTTGCCCCGGTGCGGGCTGTGGCGCGGATGTGCATGGGGATTTCGTCAAAGTTCCCGGTCGCTGCCAAAAGCGCCAGCGTCACCATTGACCGGTCGCGCGGGCTGATGCCATCAGAGGCCCAGACCGTGCCCCATGCGCCTTCCGTGATCAAGGTTTGAAAGGGGGCATCAAATGCGGTTTTGTCGGCCTCGGCCCGGTCAACATGAGCATCGCCCAAAACCGACCGACGGACGGCCATGCCTTGATCATATCGGTCTGACATCGTTGTCCCCTCGTTTTGTCTTTGGTGATATTGGCTTTCCGAAATTCGCATGTAAAGTGAACATATGTGCAGAATGTTTTCCAAAAGTGGCAAGAAATGATCGATCGTCGCATCAAGTTTCGGCACATTCAATGTTTTGTAGAGATCTGTCGCGAAGGCAGCTTCAAACTTGCCTCGGAAAAACTCTGCCTGACGCAGCCGGCGATTTCAAAGACGATGAAAGAGCTTGAATGCCTGCTTGGCCACCGATTGCTGGTGCGTGATCGCGGCGGCGTAAACGTCACAGAAGATGGTGCCGTGTTCCTGCGGTTCGCCCAAATGTCGATCGCGGCACTGCAACAGGGCCTTGACGGAATCGAGAGAGTGGCCAACGCCAAAAGCCCGATCCTGTCGGTGGGGGTGTTGCCCTCTGTTGCTGCGCGTTTGATCCCGGATGTGGCGCATCGGTTCGGCGCTTTGATGCCAGAGGCTGTTTTACGGATTTCGGACGGCCCCTATGCCTACCTCATTGACCAGCTCAAACTGGGCGCTCTGGACCTGGTTATCGGCCGAATGGGGGCGCTTGAGCAGATGAAAGGCGTGACCTTTTCGCCCCTGTATCACGAAAGCATCGCGCTTGTTGTGCGCGCCGGCCATCCCTTGCTGAACGAGCCTGCCCTGACACGGATTGTTGAGTGGCCGATCGTATATCCTGTTGACGGTGCTGCGATCCGCGCCGCCGCTGACCGCTTTTTTGTCGAACAAGGCATTGGCACGCTGCCTCGGAAAATTGAGACAGTGTCGGGCGCTTTTGGGCGCGTCTTTGTTCAAAACAGCGATGCTGTCTGGGTGATTTCTGAAGGGGTCGTGGCCAATGAGGTCGCACGCGGGGTTCTGGTGCGCTTGCCGATCTCTGGCGTGAACACCCTCGGCGCTATCGGCGTCATGACCCGTGAGGACTGGGATGTTCCGCCGGCCGGGCTACAGTTTCGACGTGCCTTGGGCGCCGCGATCTCTGACACCGCGCTTGCGCAAGGGGGCTGAGTGGCGAAGCTCTGACTGTCGGGGCGCGCGGGCTTTACCGCTGGGCCGCTACGGCTGATATGCGAAATAGCGGTGACGTTCTGTCCGACACCACACATCACGCAATTCAACCAACCGATCAAGAGCGTCATAGGTCTGACGCTCGATGTGCAAAACGGGTGTACCCGGAGGCATGTCCAGCGCTTGCGCCACGTCAGTCGAGGCAGCCTCGGCTGAAAGCCTGTCGTTCACGTTCAAAACGATGATCGAATAGGCCTGTTGATACAGAACATACAGCGTGTTCGGTAGCGGGTTGCGCGCTTCAAGTCCGGGAAACATTGTAGCCGATATGCGCGAATGTTCGACCGCTCGGGTGTCGGTGCCCAGTTGCCGTATGCGCCTTATGTCCAGAACATCTTCAGGTGCGCCATGCAGTTCGGCACGTTCATGCGCCAAGGCGGGGCGGCGCACAACGGTTTCCGATACAAGTTGTGGCGGCTCAAGGGTGCCATCCGCGCGCCGCAGCCGGAAAAAACTGAACAAGGCATCTTCTGGCGTGCGCAGGGTCACAAAGCTGCCGCGACCCTGAGTGCGAGTTACAATCCCACGGGATTCCAACGCCATGACGGCCTTGCGTGCAGTTCCCTGGGCAACACCCAATTCCTTGGCCAGCTGCATTTCGCTTGGCAGCATTGCGCCGGGTGGCAATGCGCCCGACGCAATGCGGTCAAGGATCGTGTCGATCACGGTCTGATACAAAGGTGCGTTCATTCGGTCAGCTTAACAGAGAAAAAAGTCAGCTCAATAGTTATGTACAACAAGTCTTATATAAGACATACTATACGAGATGAGTCGCCTCGGCGGCCCTGTGATAATCGGGAGAAAGAAATGTCAGAGATACCGCATTTGCTTTTGCATGAGCATTCCGACAACGTTGGTGTTGTTGTTGTAGAGGGGCTGACG
>JAKVCP010000143.1 GCA_022448925.1 Paracoccaceae bacterium | reverse complement strand
ATCGTTGCCCAGTGCCAGGATCCGGACAGTGGCGGGCGCATGATCGACAACATCATCACCAACTCCATCCTGCCGGATCTGTCGCGGGCCATCCTGCACCGGGCTGTCGAAGGGGAGGAATTGACATCCGTTGAGGTCGATGTGGCAGACGAAGCCTTTACCTACGCGCTCAGCTAAACCGTTTGGTTACGGCAGCAATCCAGAGCCGGATCGCACCGCGCCGCAGACCAAGCGATACATGTTGAGATATGGTGGGATGGCCTCCCCGTGAGCAGGCTTTGGTCTTTTGAGACTCTGACATCCGTCTGCTTATGGCCAATGACTGCTTCTACCTCGAGCGGACATTGCCTTGCTTTGCCTGCATGCGTTCCGAAGTGAAAATTGTAGGATGGCGGAGGCTCATTGATCCGTCGCCAAAAGCGTTGCCTCAGCAAGTCTCTTAATCTGGCTTTCATATTCTGCTTGCGACCAGCCACAGTCGCATACCAAACGCTCCCAGTTTTCAACCGACAGAAGCGTCCATAGGAGATCCGTTGCAACCTCGTTGTTGAGATCGGGTCTGAGCATCTTGTCCGCTGCCAAGGCCGCGACTGCCGCGTCACACCCATGCCTGACGGCTCGCATCCGGTCGTCCCATGCCGCCGCGGCCTCGGCATCACCATCGCGCATGTTACGCAACGCAACGGACAGGCCATGGATTTCCGGAATGTAGCCGCCCCATCCATGAATGAAGGACGCCAACCGATCACGGCCTGAGGTGGCAGCCCTGCTCTCAGCCAGTCGCGCATCCACATCTTTGACAGAATCAATATGCCTTGTCGTGGCAATCAGCAGCTCTGCCCGCGTGGGAAAATGCAGGTAGAGCGCTTGACGGCTGATGCCAACCGCCTTGGCGATATCCGACATACGAAGTTTTTTATCGGGGGATTTCAGAAGGTTCCAAGTGCAATTGAGGATGCGGGCGCGGGTATCGGGTGAATCTCTTGACATGATGTCAAGATAGGGATTATTGACACGGTGTCAACTTTACACCGTGTCAATTAATGCTCGGTATCCACCTCGTAAGGAGAACAACAATGAAAGTAATTGTATTTGGCGCGACCGGAACCGTTGGACGCCTCGCCGTCGAAAACCTGCTGAAGGCTGGTCACAGCGTCACCGCCTTTGCCCGTTCGCCCGAGAAACTGAACCTGAGCGACCCCAAGCTGCGCCTCGCCGCTGGCGACGCGATGAAACTCTCGGACGTGACTGCTGCGGTTGCAGGGCACGACGCAGTTGTCGTGACACTTGGCGCTGGTATGTCGCGCAAGAGCAAGATCCGCTCGCAAGGCACAATGAACGTCATCAAGGCCATGCAGATCCACGGGGTTCGCCGTTTGATCGCACAATCCACTTTGGGTGCACGTGATAGCTGGCCCACGCTAAATTTTTGGTGGAAGCGCGTGATGTTCGGCGCGCTGCTGGCCCCTGTTTTCCGCGATCACGAGTTGCAGGAACAGTTGGTTGAGGCGAGCGGCCTCGACTGGACCATCGTCCGCCCCAGCGCCTTTACTGACCAGCCCACGACGCGCCCCGTGATCGAGGATGTGCAGAATACGGCCCGTGGCCTTGATCTGAAGATTGCCCGCAGCGAGTTGGCGCGTTTCCTGACCCGTCAGCTGTCTGACCGCCAATACATTGGCCGGGCCGTTGGCCTGTCGAGCTGAGGAGCAAAGACCATGGAATGGATACTGATGATCGCCGGTCTTGCTGCCGCGCTGCTTGCCGGAGTGTTTCTTGGCTTTTCCGACTTCATCATGCGGGGGCTTGTACAAGCCCCTGCGTCTCAAGGAGCAGCGGGGATGGTTGGTCTGAACCGCACGGTATATCGATCAGTCTTTATGGTGCTGTTACTGGGCTTGGTGCCAGTCTCGGGAAGTCTGGGTTTATTCGCTCTCTGGCAGCTTGAAGGCGCAGCACGGCCGCTGACGTTTGTCGGGGCTGGTGCCTACCTGATTGGAGTGCTTGCCGTGACCGGCATGGGCAATGTTCCAATGAATAATCGTCTCGATGCGATGGACGGCCAGCTGCGCGAAACCGCAGACTATTGGCCCCACTACGCCCAGAAATGGACGCGGCTGAACCACGCAAGAACCGCTGGCTCGACACTCGCGGCAGCTTGCTGGCTGGCCGCTGCACAGATTGTCTGAAACAGGTTGGATGGGCGTCATGTCCCATCCGTTTTGTCGGTTGCCAAGACCGCAGCTTTGTCCCGAATTGCCAACCTACCTTCTGAGCTGAACTCGGGGCCGCTCTTGTGAGTTGAATACGCTTTCGAGGCCTTCTTCGAGAGGGTCACAGGTGCCGCACCCCACCAAACTGAGGGTGGGCCTAAATCAAATCATCGGCTGCCCCCCTCGCCACGCCTTTGTCACGTCGCCTAAGCATGTTTCCACGCAGCGCAGGCGCCAAGCACATGGTCAGACATGGCAGACTTGCCCTAAGGTAAACTTTCGCCTCATCTAGAGGTCTGGCTTTGTCTTTAATGGGAAGGAACGGAAGATGCCCGATCCGATCGAATGGATGCTCGTGAACGACCGCTTCGGCGACAAGAAGATTGGCGCGGTTGCCTTCATCGGGGATGTACCGGCTGTCGTGATTGGTTTCTTCGATGACTATGACGCAGACA
>JAKVCP010000142.1 GCA_022448925.1 Paracoccaceae bacterium | reverse complement strand
ATAGCGATGGCACGGATGTTGAGACGGCACGTCCCAAGCGCGAGCGGAGGGGTCGCCGAAAATCTACAACGCCAACAGCAGCATAGCAACGTATCATGATCACAATCCTTGATGGCGGCATGGGGCAAGAGCTCATGGCGCGAAGTACTGCAAAACCAACGCCTCTTTGGGCCACCAAAGTGCTCATGGAAGAGCCCAAGCTCGTGCGGGCGGTGCATGATGATTTCTTTGCTGCAGGCGCCATGGTGGCGACCACCAACAGCTATGCCATCCATCATGACAGGCTGATCGCTGCCGGGCTTGATGACCAGTTCGAGCCGCTTCACCGCGCCGCGTGTGAGATTGCCTGTGCATCTCGTAACGCCGCAGGTGGGGGGCGTGTCGCCGGGGCCATTGGTCCTTTGATCGGGTCTTATCAGACCGGCCCACTTCCGCAGGATGCTGTAGAACGCTTTGCAGAGGTTTGCCGCATCCAAGCCCCGTACGTGGATCATTTTCTGATCGAGACGGTCTCTGCCTTGGCCCACGTTGATGCAACGCTTGAGGGCGCAAGCGGGCATGGAAAACCCGTTTGGCTCAGCGTTTCCGTCGATGATTATGATGGCACGAAGTTGCGCTCAGGAGAGCCCCTCGAACACGTGATGGACTGCATCGATGGTGCTGACGCGTTGCTGGTCAACTGCGCCACCCCCGAAGCGGTCACAATGGCCGTGGATGTCATCAAAGGCTGCGGAAAACCATTCGGCGCCTACGCCAACGGGTTCACCGAAATCACCCAGAGCTTTGTGCAAGTGGGTGCGACCGTCCGAGAGCTGTCAACGCGTACGGATCTTACCCCAGACGCCTATGCTGCGTTTGCTGAGGGCTGGGCGCAGATGGGGGCCACCATCATAGGCGGCTGCTGTGAAGTTGGCCCTGCGCACATCGCAGAGATCGTGCGCCGATTGACCTGACACCTCAGCTTCGGGCCATGTACCCGGCATCAAACGCGCCGGGCAAAAGGTCGCCAATCGTTGTGGCTTCCTCTTTGCCGTCCGTCGTGCCCATCCAAACGGTGACATCGTCCTTGCCAAACTCTTTCAGGCGCTGCCTGCAGGCACCACAGGGCGGCACAGGTTCCGGCGAGTCTGCAATGACATAGGCCTCAATGACTTCGGTCTCTCCCGCCACGATCATAGCAGCAAGCGCCGCTTCCTCGGCACAGGTTCCGACAGGATAAGAGACATTTTCAACGTTGGCGCCGACGTAGATTTTGCCAGAAGCCGCGCGCATGGCAGCGCCAACCTTGAAGTTGGAGTAAGGCGCATAGGCGTTGTCACGGGCGGCTGTTGCAGCCTTACGAAGGTCAGGCGCGGAATTTGGCATCAGCATGGCGTAAGGTCCGTCGGCTATAGGGGCGGTTCGTCATATAAATGGCAGGATCTGTTTCGTGTGTCCAACAAAGACCACGAGCTCTATCCTGTGACTTTGGAATTCTATTCCCCTTTTTGTCGTGCCGGACTTACTGTGATCTCACCAACTGACCATTGCGCTTAGTTGGTTTGCGATTTGCATATTAGGTTTTCTGTGTTTTACTTCGTTCCGATGATCAACAGTTCCATTAACACCATCCTTGCCGTAACGCAGGACGATGAATTGAAGGCCATCCTTGAGCATGCTTTGAAACAAGAGCGCGCTTATCGATTGTCGATATGTAAATCGTCAAAGGAAGCATTGGTTCGGCTTGAAAGCCATGACGTGGATCTTGTTTTTTTTGACGCGGATTTAAACGAAGACAGAAACTCCGTTTTGCCTGTAAAGGTTCGGCTGTCTTACCCACGCGTCCAGCGCGTGATCGTTGGCTCTTCCAAAACACTGGGCACTGCGGACAAGTTAACCAAGGATTCTGCGGCTTATCTTTTTCTGACGAAGCCCGTGGTGGTGTCTCAGGTAAAGCTTGCCGTGAAACGCGCTTTGGAACTGTCGGAACTGTCACGGCGCCACCGGATTGTATCTCGCGAACTGCGGCTGTCCGTCGACGATGAACTCTTTGACGAAAACAAACGCCTGTCTGTGTCCGGTGGCATCTCGAAGTTTGAGCGTCTGGTTTATGCCAGTCCGAAAATGGCGGATCTTGTCGAAAAGGCGAAGACAGCGGCGAAGACTGAGATGTCTGTCCTGATCTTTGGCGAAACGGGCACAGGCAAGGAATTGATGGCGAAAGCCATTCATTTCAATTCGGGACGGTCGGAATCGCCCCTTCACATTCAGAACTGCGGGGGCATGGACGAAACTACGCTCAGGGCGGAATTGTTCGGGCATCTGCCAGGGGCCATTCCCGGCGTTGCGGCAGAGCGTTTGGGGCTGTTTCGGGCCGCCGATGGCGGGACCGTTTTTCTTGATGAGATTTCCGAGGTTTCCACGACGTTTCAGGCGGCGCTGCTGCGGTTCTTGCAGGAAGGGGAGGTTAAGCCTGTTGGCTCTGACAAGGTGTACCATTCGGATGTGCGGATCATTGCCGCGACCAACCGACCGCTAGATGAGTTGGTGGGACAGGGCAAGTTCCGCAAAGATCTGTATTATCGCTTGAACGGCTTTGGCCTTGATATTCCGCCCTTGCGCGACCGCAAGGAAGACATCGGCGCTTTGGCGGAGTTCTTTCTGGAGAAGTATTCCGGTGTCGTCGGGCGGCGGGTGCTTGGGTTTACGTCCGAAGTTCTTGCGATCCTGTCCCG
>JAKVCP010000141.1:1725-2814 GCA_022448925.1 Paracoccaceae bacterium | reverse complement strand
CAATATCTATGACCGCCGCACCGGGTTTGATCATGTCTGGTCCGATAAGGTGCGCCTTGCCCACTGCAACCACAACAACATCTGCGCGACGTGAATGCATCGCGACAGAGCGCGTCATGTGATGACATACCGTGACGGTTGCACCTTCTGCCATCAACATCATGGCAACGGGTTTTCCAACAATCTCGGAATGGCCGATCATGACGACCTCCAGTCCTTCCATTTTGAGACCGGTTTCGTGGATCAATTCAACGGCAGCCGCAGCAGTGCAGGGCGCCATTGCGACATCGTTATAAACGATGTTACCGATCGAGGCGGGGTTCATCCCCTCTAGATCCTTCAATGGGTGCACCGCCGATTGCAGCGAGCGAACATTGATGTGATCGGGCACTGGGCGTTGCAGGATGACACCGAGCACCTCGGGATCATCGTTCATCTGCTGAAGGCGTCGCTTGGCCTCGTCCTGAGACAAATCGCCGGGCCAAAACACCTGTTCAAAAGGCAGGCCCACTTTCTCGGCGGCGCTCGCCTGATTGCGAATGTAAACCGCGACTTCGGGCACATCTCCGATAGAGATAGATACGACGCGCCCTATGCCGGGACGTTTTTCAATGTAGGACCGCACCTCGTTCAAGATCCGGGCACGCACAGGCGCACCCTTTAGCAGTCGGTGGTCCGTCAAGCTGTTAGGCCTTCTGGTTCGTTTAGGTTGTTGGCTCTCCAGGATGCGGTGACGGTGTTTGCGAGCAGGCAGGCGATGGTCATGGGACCGACGCCTCCCGGGACGGGTGTGATGGCGCCGGCCACTTCGGCGCAGCTTGCGTAATTGCAATCCCCGACCAGCTTGGTTTTGCCTTCGATTTCGGGGTGTTGGATGCGGTTGATGCCCACATCGATGACCGTGGCACCGGGTTTGACCATATCCCCTGTGATCATTTCCGGACGCCCGACAGCGGCGACGAGGATGTCTGCGCCCTTGCAAACAGCCTGCAGATCCTTCGTGCGCGAATGCGCAATCGTCACGGTGCAGCTGTCCCCCAGCAGAAGCTGCGCCATGGGTTTGCCGACAATGTTGGACCGCCCCACAAC
>JAKVCP010000141.1:0-1715 GCA_022448925.1 Paracoccaceae bacterium | reverse complement strand
CCCGAGAGCGCGCCGTGATGATCGCGCAGCATCATCAGGCAGCCCAAAGGCGTGCACGGCACCATGGATTTCTGACCCGTTCCCAAAAGTCCGACATTCGAGATGTGGAAGCCGTCCACATCCTTGACCGGGCTGATCGAGTTGATCACCAGATCGCTGTCGAGATGATCCGGCAGAGGCAGCTGCACGAGAATGCCATGCACGCTGTCATCTTCATTGAGCTGTTGCACAAGCGCGAGAAGGTCAGCTTCCGACGTGTCCGCCTCCAGCTTGTGCTCGATGGAGTTCATGCCCGCCTCAACGGTCTGCTTGCCCTTGTTGCGCACGTAGACTTGGCTTGCAGGGTCTTCACCGACCAGAACAACCGCAAGGCCCGGCGTGATGCCGTGCTCCGCCTTCAGGCGGCTGACATGTTCGGCGACTTTGGCCCGGACGGTGGCGGCGAAGGCTTTTCCGTCGATGATCGTTGCGGACATGGGGACCTCTTTGAAGCAGGGGCGCGTTGACGCGTATGGAACCGGTCGGGTGACCAGGGAGACAGTTGGCTCCCTGATCGCCCACCTTTGAGTGGATTAGAAGAGGCCTTCGACAAGGCCTTCATCATTGATGCGGATCGCTTCGGCAGCCGGTTTGCGCGGCAGGCCCGGCATCGTCATGATCTCTCCGCAGATTGCCACGACAAAGCCCGCACCGGCCGACAGACGCACCTCACGCACCGGGACCGAATGGCCATCTGGCGCCCCACGGCGGGTTGGGTCGGTGGTGAAGCTGTACTGGGTCTTGGCCATGCAGACCGGCAGGTTGCCATAGCCCTGGGCTTCCCATTCGCGCAGCTGGGTGCGGATCTTGGCGTCTGCCAGAACCTCGTCAGCGCGGTAGATGCGCTTTGCGATGGTTTCGATCTTCTCGAAGAGACCCAGATCGTCCTCATAAATCGGCGCAAACTGCGATGCACCGCTATCGGCAATCTCTGCGATACGGGTTGCCATCTCGGTGATGCCAGCGCCCCCATCGGCCCAATGCTTGCACAGGAACGCCTCAGCGCCCTGTCCTTCAACAAACTCTTTGACCGCGGCCACTTCGGCATCGGTGTCGGAGACGAAGTGGTTGATGCCGACAACGACAGGAACCCCGAAGGATTTGAGGTTGGCGATGTGACGCGCGAGGTTGTCGCAGCCCGCAACCACCGCATCCACCGACTCGGTGCCCAGCTCGTCTTTCTTCATGCCACCGTTCATCTTCAAGGCACGGATCGTGGCCACGAGCACCACCGCATCGGGCGCAAGCCCCGCCTTGCGGCATTTGATGTTCATGAACTTCTCTGCCCCGAGATCGGCGCCAAAGCCCGCTTCGGTGACAACATAGTCCGCCAGCTTCAGCGCGGTCTTGGTCGCGATGACCGAGTTACAGCCATGGGCGATGTTGGCGAACGGACCACCATGCACAAAGGCCGGGTTGTTCTCCAGCGTCTGCACCAGGTTTGGCTGCATCGCGTCTTTCAGCAGAACCGTCATCGCGCCATCCGCACCGATGTCACGGCAGTAGATCGGAGACTTGTCACGGCGGTAGGCCACGATCATGTCGCCGAGGCGCTTCTGCAGGTCGGGCACGTCGTTGGCCAGGCACAGGATCGCCATGACCTCGGAGGCCACGGTAATGTCAAACCCGCCTTCGCGCGGAAAACCATTGGCTACACCACCCAGCGAGACATTGAT
>JAKVCP010000140.1 GCA_022448925.1 Paracoccaceae bacterium | reverse complement strand
TTCTAAGATACTAGAATTTCAAGTAAAATTTTATTAGGGGCGCTCAGATTAACCGGTCAAAGATGAACTTAAGCATAGCCAAGCAAACCAATTGTCAGGCCGCAAAAAAGTGTCAGCGGCCTAAACGTATAGAGTCCATATTCGGAGGCGACAGGGCTTAGCCCGAGGAGGCCCTCAAACTCAGATCACTAGACCGTTAACGTTTGGAGCGGTCTGGATGTCGGTGCGGTTGGTCGTCCCGCTCAGGCTGGTTTTTAATACATGATCGCCCAGTGGAGTAGCGGTATGCCTAAACGTGTTTTGATCGTAGACGATCACAAACTCATCCTTGATCTCTTATCAGCGTATATCCAGCGCAAGTCTGACATGGAAGTGACCTGCGTCACCAGCCGGGCGAAGGCGTTTAGTGCATTGGAGCAGACGGGCCCCTTTGATGCGGTTCTTGTGGATTTACGGATGCCGGGCGGGCAAACACATCTCGACCTCAAAAAGATTGTCGAATTGAACGGCGAGGGGTTGGTCGTGTTGCTGTCGGGATTGGCGACCTACGCAGATTTGGTAGCGGCTCAGATGATTGGTGTGCACAGTTATATGCGCAAAAGTTTGTCAGGCACGGAGATGGTGGCGTGTTTGAAGCGGATTCTTGACGATCCTACCGACATTCCCGTGCATATGCGCCTTGATGTTGCCAGCCAAGTGCCGCCCGACCTCGAGGGCACTCTGTCCGTGCCGGAATGCAGCCTGCTTTGCCTGATTGCGAGGGGGGCCACCAACACCATTGCCGCAAGCGTCATGGGAACAAATGAGGCCAAAATCAGCCATGATTTGCGCTACATCTATCACAAACTGGGTGTCTCAACCCGTGTGCAAGCGGTCAACGCCCTGATGGGGACGCCGGTTTAGAGAATTTGCGCGAAACGCCTATACGCATCTATCCTTCTGCATAGATGGCGCTGGAATATAAAAGTCGGTTGTATGAACTCAGGACATAGTTTCGCCCCTTCCACCCCTCACGGAGCTTCGACTATGTCCTACTTCAGTGGCACACAGCCATGCCACTGAAACCGTCCCTCCCCCCACGATCTATGATCGTGGGGGCTCGGTTTTTTAGGGCTCCTAAAGAAAAACTCAGCCTAGAGTTACGCGTTCGTCGCCCGCTGTGTCTGCTGCATCTTCAAGCGGGAAGGCGCGTGCCGCTCGCGAGTTCGGGATGTCTGTAGGCCTCGGGGTATGTCATCGGCGCAAATGGACCAAGGGGAACCACCCCGTTCCACGACCTGCCAAAATAGCCTTGGCGGCAATGCACAAGCGATCCGGCTTCGGCGACGCCATCCATCATGTACACGCGGCAGAGCCAGCGCCAAAGGTTTGGGTAGTCAAGAATGCGCGCCCCGTTCAGTTTCATTCGGGTATGATACACGGGGTCATGGCGATACAGCGTTGGAAACAAACGTAAGTCGGCTTCGGTGAAGCTGTCGCCTGTGAGGTAGAGGCGGCCATCGCTGAGCAAGCCTTCCAGCGCTTTCAATGTCTCGAAATAGGCTTCGAAAGCCTTTGCATACAGCTTCTGGTCTGATGAAAACCCAGCTTTATAGGCGCCATTGTTGATCGTTGTGTATATCCGGTCGTTCAACGCAGCGATCTTCTCTCGGGCGGTCTCATCTGTCGGCACCAGTTGTGGGCGATGAGGCGCTGTACTGCCCAAGGCCTCGGCATGGGTGTCCAGCATCCGCAGGATCTCTGCGCTTTCATTGTTGACGATGCGGCCTGCGATCTTGTCATAGAGAATTGGCACCGATTGCTCATCAGAACCTTCGCGCTGATAGATTTCCTTGGCGAGGCGCAACCCATGGCCGGTGCCCGTCTCTGTCGTGCATTCGGGCAAGCGGGCCTCGGTCAGCGACGCGATACGGTCTGGCGCAAATTCCCAGAGGTTGGCTCCGGCACGGTCCTGTGCACCGGTGCGATTGGGAAAAGCGACATCCATGGTGATGCTGCCTGACAGCCCCAGCACGGACCGTGCAAGGGTCACCCGGTGGCACCAGGGGCAGTTGAGCGCAACGTACAGATGATAGCGGCCGGGTTCTGCAGGGAAGTCCCGATCGCCGATAGCGTGGCGAAACCCGCTGACGCCGCGCACGAATTCCCCCCGCGCGCGGCGGTTTTTGGCATCTGTTTGGTCTTCTTGCGTTGAGATGTCAGTGCTCATGTTACCCCCTCAAACAGTGGTGTAGGATGATCGGCATGGCATGGTCCCTTTCGTCCGACAGATGGTGCTTGGGAAACGCCACGATCGCTTGTGACACTGGCAAGACTGCACCTGCTTCCTCAACAGCCTGTTTTCGTCCGAACTTGCAAGCTTGGTGACGCGTTTTTGCCTTTAGGGTCAGGGCATCGCGCAAAAGACCAAGGTCTGTATGATCCTTTTCGAGCATATTGAGACCGCTCTCAAAGGCGCAGGTCGGCGACTGGCAACTCGAAAGAAAAAGACGGTCTTCCCAGCCGTGATTGCCCTGCAGGTTGTTGCTCAGATTGCCGCCGAAGTAAGACAGCGTCGGGCATGATCATCCAGAGCAATGTCTTTATCCAGCATCACTTCGATGTCTTGTCAGATGCGCTGGGCAACGTGACGAAACATACGGTACGCCCCGAGACATTGGCGGGATTTTTCTTTAAAGCCAGAATGGACATCCCACGTCTCCCGGGGATATCCGTCCAAAAGAAGCCGTTACTTGTATAGCATGTCGTGCGTGCGTATGGTATCGATGTCAAAAATTTTTTCTTTCACGTCAGGTATACTGCCATAGGGCTTTTACACCAGTGGCGCGGCTGTGAGATTAGCCTAAGCTGGCTGTTTCAT
>JAKVCP010000014.1:28444-63823 GCA_022448925.1 Paracoccaceae bacterium | reverse complement strand
TCTTCATGGCGGCGAAGACCCGTTGCGCACCGTACGTGGCGCAGGGTATGCCCTGGGATAAAGCTTGCGCGTCACTTTTAAAGTGATGCGTAAGTCTCTGATTTAATAAGAATTTGGTAGGCCCGGCAGGACTTGAACCCGCAACCAAAGCGTTATGAGCGCTCTGCTCTAACCAATTGAGCTACAGGCCCGCCTGAGGATGAGGGATATCATTTTGCTCAACAGCGTCAAGCAAGAAGCCTTTGCTGAATCGCCAATAGTTTGCATCGACACACCTGAGCTGGAAAGATACCGGATGCCGCCGGGGTTTGCACACAGTGAATCCGCCGGCGATGACGCAGCGACCGGTGGCCCGGGCAGGTAGGTTGGCCGGGGCGTGATTGGGAGCATGCGGTTCGATTGGCCTTCTTGTACAGCATCAATCGGACCTAATGCGGACTTGCGAGGTCTTGCCGGTTGCGATCAAACCTCCTAAACGCTGCGCAAGTGTTTGCCCGGTGCGTCCGACGGTCGGTTTGGATGTTACGCGCGCGAAAAGATCAGGAGCGGCCAATGACGGACGGAAAGAACGGGCTGACCTATGCTGACGCTGGGGTCGACATTGATGCGGGCAATGCACTTGTGGATCGGATCAAGCCTGCTGCAAAACGCACGCAGCGGTCCGGCGTCATGTCTGGATTGGGCGGATTTGGTGCCTTGTTCGATCTGAAGGCTGCGGGCTATACCGATCCTATTCTTGTGGGCGCAACTGACGGTGTGGGCACAAAGTTGCGCATCGCGATTGATACCGGACATGTGGACGGGGTCGGCATCGACCTTGTGGCAATGTGCGTGAATGATCTGGTGTGCCAGGGCGCAGAGCCCCTGTTTTTTCTGGACTACTTCGCCACAGGCAAGTTGGACACCGACACAGCTGCCCAAGTGATCGAGGGCATTGCCGAGGGCTGCGTCCGGTCTGGATGTGCCTTGATTGGCGGCGAAACAGCCGAGATGCCGGGCATGTATCCTGCGGGTGACTTCGACTTGGCCGGATTTGCCGTCGGCGCCATGGAGCGCGGCACTGATTTGCCCACTGATGTCGCCGAGGGCGACGTGCTGCTGGGACTGGCATCAGACGGCGTGCATTCCAACGGCTACAGCCTGGTGCGCAAACTGGTTGACGTCTCGGGACTTGACTGGAGCAGCCCCTGTCCCTGGAGCGATGCGTCCCTTGGTGCGGAACTGCTCAGGCCGACACGGCTGTATGTCAAGCCCGCGCTTGCGGCGCTGCGTACCGGTGGCGTACATGCGCTTGCGCATATCACTGGCGGCGGGCTTACGGAAAACTTGCCACGTGTCCTGCCTCAGGGCATGGGCGCGCAGATCGACCTTGATTCCTGGGATTTGCCCGCAGTCTTTGGCTGGATGTCCAGGACGGGTGGCATTGCGCCCGCCGAGATGCTCAAGACGTTCAACTGCGGCATTGGGATGATCCTCGTGGTTGACGCTGATCGGGCTGACACGCTGACCGCTTTGCTAGAGGCCGAGGGCGAAACTGTCAGCCGGCTGGGCCGCGTCGTCGCCGAAGAGACCGTCGCATACACGGGCACCCTGGGGTGAGTTTGCGCGTCGCTCTTCTTATTTCAGGCGGCGGCTCCAACATGGTGCAGCTTGTTGAAAGCATGACGGGTGATCATCCAGCGCGTGCTGTATTGGTTCTGTCCAACCGACCGGATGCGGGTGGTTTGCAAAAGGCCCGAGACAGGGGGATCGCAACAGCGGTTGTTGATCACAAACCCTTTGCCGGTGATCGAGCGGCCTTTGAGGCGGAGCTGGTCGCGCGCCTTGAGCGTGTGCAACCCGATATTGTGTGTCTGGCCGGGTTCATGCGGGTCTTGACGGCTTCATTTGTTGAGCGCTGGCAGGGCAGAATGTTGAACATTCATCCGTCGCTCCTGCCAAAGTATCGTGGTCTTGATACGCATGCACGTGCGCTTGACGCCGGTGATCATGAGGCAGGCTGTACCGTGCATCTGGTCACTCCGGAATTGGACGAAGGTCCGATCCTTGGGCAAATGCCTGTGCCGATCCATCCCGATGACACGCCACAGGCACTGGCCGATCGGGTGCTTGTCGCCGAACATCAACTTTATCCCAAGGTTTTGCGTGAATTTGCTCAGTCACTGAAAGGTTGACGCTGCGACAGGGCGCATTTCATTGCAAATCCTGAACAGGGCCGTATGCTTTTCAAAGTGCCTCCGCGAAGAACAAAAAGGCCACAGGACGCATATGAACACACTCACAACCACCCAGGAGCTTGCTGCCTTTTGTGAACGGGCCAAATCGCAGCCCTACGTCACGATTGACACAGAGTTTCTGCGGGAACGGACCTATTACTCAAAGCTGTGCCTCATTCAGTTGGCGCTGCCCGGACGAGATGAAAACGACGCAGTGCTTGTCGATCCCCTGGTCGAGGGGCTGTCGCTGGATCCGCTGATTGATTTGATGCGCGAGCCCTCGGTGGTAAAGGTGTTCCACGCGGCACGTCAGGATCTTGAAATCTTTTTTGTCGATCATGATGTGATCCCCCAGCCGCTGTTTGATACACAGGTGGCTGCAATGGTCTGTGGCTTTGGCGATCAGGTTGGATACGAAACTCTTGTACGCAAGATTGCCAAGCAATCGCTGGACAAAAGCTCGCGCTTTACGGACTGGTCACGCCGGCCTCTGACCGAGGCCCAGAAAACCTATGCGTTGGCGGATGTCACCCACCTGCGGCAGATCTATGAGTTTCTGGACCGAAAATTGCAGGAAACTGGTCGGTCCCATTGGGTGCAGGAAGAAATTGCCCTGCTGACCGACCCGGAAACCTACATTACCCGCCCCGAACAGGCATGGCGCCGAATCAAGACCCGAAGCTCTTCTCCGCGGTTTTTGGCCATTGTGCAGGCCCTGGCTGAGTTCCGCGAGGCCCACGCCCAGGCGCGCAACATCCCGCGGAACCGGGTTTTTAAGGATGATGCCCTGGTCGAGTTGGCCTCGACCAAGCCAGGATCGATGAATGACCTTGGGAGATCCCGTCTTTTGCTACGCGAAGCCCGCAAGGGCGACATCGCTGACGGCATTCTGGCGGCCATAAAACAGGGGCTTGATTGCCCGCAAGAGGACTTGCCAAAACCCGATACGAGCCGTGACAAGATGCAGGTCAACCCGGCCTTGGCAGATCTTCTGCGTGTTCTGTTGAAGGCCAAGACCGAAAGTTCCGGTGTGGCCTCCAAACTGATTGCTCCGTCTGCGGACCTCGATGCCATTGCTGCGGGCATGCGCGAGGTTGCTGCCCTCAAGGGCTGGCGGCGTGAGGTTTTCGGAGAGGACGCATTGCGTCTATGCAACGGAGAGATAGGTCTGGCCGCAAAGGGCAATGCGGTCAGGGTCGTCAGGCTGGGTTAAGCTGTCGACTGCACAACACTGGCTGTATGACTGCGGTCAACGTCGTGTGACGCGCTCATTCGTGCGGCCTTTGACGCGGATGGTCCGAATTGACCCAAGCTGCTGATCGGTAAGAACAACCGCTGCAGTCACCGAACGTGCGAATTCACCACCACTGGTCCCGATCATGCCGGGCAATGCGCGAAGCTCAAAGGTCAGTGTTGTCGCGTTGCTTTCAGACTCGTCCCGGATCAGGCGGGGATCATACAAACCACTTTTTCCACCGATTCCGCTGGCTCGGATCACGGCGCCACCCGGCCGACGTTCCACAGCAAGCTCTGTGACGGTGATGACCAGAAGACCTTCGTAGGGCGTCTCCGGTTCATCTGAACCCAAGCCAAGTATATTGACCCGCTGGCGCCGGGCGGGGATCAAAGGGTTGACACCTTCGGCTGTCTCAACGGCACGTGACCGGCTGGCTCCGAACCAATTCACCGGATTGAACTGCGAGTCACGCACGGCGCTGCATGCGGTGATAAGGACCATCGCGGCAAGCATAAGGGGCACAGGCTTGATCATTGGCATTTTCCTCAAGGCACATCATCCGTTACCGCATTGACGCGGTGATGAAAAGTGTCATGGCGACTGGACCTTTGGCGATCCCTTGCCTAGGTGAAGGGCCATACCTGAGGAGTGTGAAGCAATGGCGCAGGCAGCATTCGAAGACGTGGTCGCGGATTTTGAGTTCCTGGATGAGTGGGAAGATCGCTATCGCATGGTGGTCGAACTGGGCAAGGCGATGCCGGCTCTTGAGGAAGAGCTGCGCGTGCCTGCGACCAAGGTTGATGGCTGCGCAAGCCAGGTTTGGCTGCATCCACGCATTTCGGAGGGCGTGTTTCACTTTGCAGGCGAAAGCGATGCCATGATTGTCCGCGGTCTGATCGCCGTTCTGCATCGGCTGTATGATGGCTTGCCCCTGGCCGAGGTCGGGCGTGTCGACGCCCGGGCCGAGTTTGCCCGGTTGGGCCTGACAGACCATCTTTCGGCGCAACGATCGAACGGGCTGAGGGCGATGATCGAACGCATTCGCCTGTTGGCGGCGGACGCGGCCTAGATCAAACCCACCATGCGGCGGATGTCGGTGGGCGAGGCGCCCTCGGCCCGATAGGTTGCGATGGCGCGCGCATCATCACGCTTGGCCAGCCGGGCGCCGGACGCGTCGCGGATAAGACGGTGGTGCGTGTAGGTCGGCGTCTTCAACCCGAATAACCGCTGCAGCACGACATGGATTTGAGTCGCCTCAAACAAGTCTTGGCCCCGCACCACATGGGTGACACTTTGGACGGCGTCGTCAAGCACCACCGACAAGTGATAAGATCCGGAAAAATCCCGCCGTGACAGGACGATATCACCGACGCCTCTTTGCAGATCCCGGGGCGTGAAACGGACGCGGTGATCTTCGGGGAGGGTTTCATCAAATCCGAAGTGTTCGTAGTCGCCCAGCACGCCCAGCGCCATATCCATGTTCAGCCGCAGCGCCGTGTCCCTCGGCATTGGCAGGGCCCCTGACACGCGGGTGGCACGGCAGGTGCCAGGATACAAAAGGCCGTCAGGGCCATAGGCCGGCCCAGCCCCTTCCTGGGGGGCGCTGGTTGCGGCGGCAATATCGCGCCGGGTGCATTTACAGGGATAAAGCAGATCCCGGCCCCACAGGGCTTGTAGCGCTTCCTGGTAGGCAAGACCGCGATCTGACTGGCGCAGGGGGGCTTTATCCCAGCTGATCCCAAGCCAAGCCAGGTCGTCATAAATCTGCTCTTCCCAATGCAAGCGCGATCTTGTGTGGTCGATGTCCTCGATCCGCAACAGAAATTGTCCGCCGGCCGCGCGGGCCATGTCATGGGCCACAAGTGCCGAATAGGCGTGACCCAAATGTAACGGTCCCGTTGGCGAGGGCGCAAACCGGGTGACAAAAGTCACAACTTGCGGACCACATAAATGGTGGATTTCAGGCCAATGCCCGGCAGGTGGTCTCCGTGGTCGCGCGCCAAAAGCTGTACTGCGCCAGCCTGTATGTGGCCGTCCAGCTTAGCCTCATATGACGGATCCATGAGCGTATGATCGTTGAATGAGAAGGTGAAAAAGCCGCCCGCTGCGAGGCTGCTCACGATATCATCAAAAAGCGTTATCGGTGCCGCGCCCGCACCGATGACCCCGATCGCGGCAATGGCGTCATAGTCCCCCGGCGCGCAGATGTCAGAGGTGCCGGCCTGACGGACGAAGGTTCTGCGATAGATCGCTTTTTCCTGCGCCTTGGCCAACATTGCCTGGGACATATCCATCCCATCGATCACCTCAAACCCGGCCATGTGCAGCGCCAGGCCAGACAATCCCGTGCCACAGCCAAAATCCAAAATGGGCGATTGCGGCTTGGGCATAACCGAAAACAAGGCTTTTGCACAGCGTCCCGGCGTTGCATAGCCGTGCTCGCCCACTTCGGCATCATAGCTCTGCGCCCAGGCCTCGTAGAGGGCCTGGGTTTCTTTTGGGCCGGTCACCTCATAGACCTTGTCCAGAAAACGCTCGCTCATTTGGCCAGACTAATCACTCTGCTGCAGGGGCGTCCAGCATTTGTGCCCGCAGCCAACCACGCCAGGCGGATTTGGCCCGGTCGGTGTAGGCCTTATAGCGGTCCTTGCGCCCGCGTCGTCCGCCTTTCAGGCCTTCGACCGGGCGGAAAAGTCCAAAGTTCACGTTCATGGGCTGAAAGGTCTTGGCCTCGGCGCCGCCTGTAATGTGGTGCACAAGAGCGCCGTGCGCGGTGTCTTGTGGAATGTCAGGAAGCGTCAGTCCCCGGATCTCGGCGGCAGCCATTCGGCCAGCCAACAGTCCCATCGCGGCGCTTTCGACATAGCCCTCTACTCCGGTGACCTGACCTGCAAACCGAATGTTGGGTTTGGATTTCAATCGCATCGACGCGTCCAACAAGGTGGGCGAGTTCAAAAACGTGTTGCGGTGGATGCCGCCAAGCCGTGCAAAGCGGGCGTCTTGCAAACCGGGGATCATCCTGAGAACCTCGGTCTGGGCGCCATATTTCATCTTAGTCTGGAAGCCAACGATGTTGAACAGCGTGCCAAGGGCATTGTCCCGCCGCAATTGCACAACGGCATGGGCCTTTACATCGGGTTGATGAGGGTTGGTCAGACCGACGGGTTTCATCGGCCCATGTCGCAACGTTTCGCGACCACGCTCTGCCATGACCTCGATCGGCAGGCAGCCGTCAAAATATGTGGCTGTTTCACCCTCGTGGAACTCGGTCTTGTCTGCGGCCAGAAGTGCATCGATGAAGGCCTCGTACTGTGGCTTTGTCATCGGGCAGTTCAAATAGGCGGTGCGCTCTTCCTCTGTCTCGCCCTTGTCATATCTCGATTGCATCCAGGCCTGAGACATGTCGACGCTTTCTGCGTAGACTATGGGTGCAATGGCATCGAAAAATGCTAGCGCCTCGGCCCCGGTTTCCCGCTGAATTGCCGCGCCAAGCGCTGGCGAGGTCAAAGGGCCCGTGGCAAAGATCCAGTGTCCCTCGTCAGGCAATTCGCTGATTTCTTCGTGGCTGATCCTGATGTTGTCCTGGGCATGCAGCGATTCGGTCACCGATGCGGCAAAAGGATCGCGGTCCACGGCAAGCGCTCCACCGGCAGGCAAGCGATGACGATAGGCCGTGGACATGATCAAGCCTTCGGCCTCTTTCATTTCCCAATGAAGCAGCCCGACAGCGTTCTGTTCGTCGTCGTCCGACCGAAACGAGTTCGAGCATACCATTTCACCCAGATGCTCTGTGCGGTGGGCAAAGGTTTCCACTTTGGGACGCATTTCATGCAAGACAACCTGCACGCCCATGCGTGCGGCTTGCCAGGCGGCTTCGGATCCGGCCATGCCGCCGCCAACGATGTGAAGGGTCTGTGTCATGCCAGCGATGTATGAGATTTTGGTGAAAAGCTAAAGTGCCTGTTGCCGTGACGTTAAATCACAGGCTGCTTGCGTCAGGGGCGGTCTGCGCCCAGCCTGACGGCAGGCAACACGGGAAGAGCGCATGATAAAGGTTCAAGCTGACGAGATGATGACCTACCTCGAAGAGGTGTTTCCACAGGTGCGCGGAGAGTTTGCGATTGATCGTCTGGACGATGACCTGTTGATCATGCGTTTGAAGGTGCAAGAACGCCACCTGCGCCCCGGTGGCACGATCTCGGGGCCAGCGATGTTCGGGTTGGCGGATGTGGCGGCCTATGTGGCCACGATGGCCCGGATCGGAAAAGAGGCATTGGCGGTTACGACCAACTGCTCGATCGATTTTATGCGCAAACCAAGGGCCGGTGGTGATCTTTTGGTGCATGCGCGCGTGCTTAAGCTGGGGAGGGTGCTAAGCGTTATCGACTGTCTGCTGTATTCAGAGGGCACTGATGCGCCGGTTGCCCGCGCCTCTCTGACCTATTCCATTCCGCCGGGCGCCGCACAGGCCGGCTGAGCATCCGGTCAACGGGCCGCGTCACAGGGGGTTCGCCCCGGGCCTGTCCCCCTGTGTGCAACCAAGTTGGGGGGCTTAGTTGACGCCGTTTGTTGGATCCGCACTCCAGGCGGTGACCAGAGCCATCATCAACTGATTGGTGCGCAGCTTCCTTTTCGTTGCTCGTGGCTGCGTGCCGGTTTCGGCAGTCCAGGCATGCAGGCGCGCTTGTTCACTGGACAATTTGGCGATTTCGGTCGACAGGATTTCAATGCGTTCGTTTGTGTCGGGCGTTTTCCACATCTTGAACAAAAGCTGCCCAACAGCCAGCGGCGCGACGGATCCGGCTTCGGCCGCGATAAGCGCCAGGTCATTTGACAGGCCCTCGATATGTGGCTTGCCTGGATTGGTCCTAATTCTGTGGCGCAATGTGCGAAATTCCGACCCGGTCAACCGAATTGCGTCAAACGACTTGATCAGATCGGGCAAGGCCCGATTGTCGGCGTCGGCCTCGATTTCAAGGCTTGATACGCTGACGCCCCGGTCTTTGCCCCCATTGCCTTCGTCCCCGACCCCAGGGCCGAAATCAGGTCCGCGCGGGGTGTGACCGGGATGGGCCAAGCCTGCAACCGGTAGGATCAACAAGAGAGCGAGAGCAATTTGTGTGAAACGCAAAGGCGGCCTCAGAATGACGTTTGCTACAGGCACGAGACGGTAGGTTTGACTGTGGCCCCTGTCAACCTGAGGCCGTGTTGACGCGTTCGCTTGGCGCTTTGCGGCAGAGGTCTTGCTCGTGACGGTCAGAGATAATGGCGCGCCCAACACCGGATCTGGGTGGGTCGCGCCTCTGGCTCCTCGGTCAGCCAAGCCAAAATGCGCGCTGGGCCTCTTGTCGCGCTGTTTCAAGATCCAGTCCGATGTCGTTCAGCAGATGCGGTTCAAGTTGGGACAGGGCCCTGCGTGTGCGGCGACGTGTTGACCATTTGTCCAAAAGGACGGCCAAACGCAAAACCGAGGCCGTAATCGGAGCGAGAGGACGGTGATCCGTGAGGTACCGGAGATCAGATGTCAGCGGTGGCGTGGTCTGTGTCATGGGTATTCTCCTGAATTGTATTGACACAATGGGTCTGTCTTTATATTTGTATCGAGATACAATTTGGATTGTATTAAGTACAGAGGTATATTGTAATGGATACAATCCTGCAGCTTTATCGGCCGGAAGGGCATCCCGCCAAGTACAAGGCGGTGGCAGAGGCGATCCGTCAGGCAATCGCAGAGCAGCTTTTGGTTGCGGGAAGCCAGCTGCCACCAGTGCGCGATTTGGCTTGGGATTTGAAAATCACGCCGGGTACAGTGGCACGCGCTTACACGACTCTCACGGATGAAGGCATACTGACTGCGGTTGTGGGGCGCGGCACTTTTGTGGCGCTGCCAGAGGCCCAGCAACCCGGTGTCTTGGATCATCGGTGTGAATGGCCTGCGCAACAGGATGACAGCGCCATGGTCAACCTGTTCTCACCGACGTTGCCGGATGTCGGGCAGGTGGCTCTGATTCAGGATGGCTTGACGCGGCTGTCGTCACGGCGATCGCTTGATCTGCTCAGTTATCCGACCCGCGACACATTTGAACCCGCTCGGCAGGCTGTAATGCGCTGGTTGGCTGGGACTCCCTTGGGCCCTTTGGATCCGGACGATATCGTCTTGAGCCACGGAGGCCAGAACGGTGTGACCCTTGTCATGCAAGCCGTGCTGCGCGGGCGCCGCCCCGTGGTTGTAGTAGAAGAGCTGTGCTATCCCGGTTTTCGGCGCGCGGCAGAGCTGATGCGGGCCGAAGTGGTGACCGTGCCCATGGATGGGCAGGGCATCATTCCCGAGGCGTTAGAGGCCGTCGTGTCGCGTCACAATGCCCAACTTCTTTGCACCTCACCGGAAATTCAGAATCCCACGGGCATCATCACTCCCCTAAGTCGTCGGAAGCAGATTGCCGAGATTGCCCAAAGGTTTGGGATGCAGATCCTTGAGGATGACTGCTACCGCATCGCACAGTCTCATCACTTGTGCTATCGGGCCCTCTTGCCCCGGCACAGTTGGTATGTCGCCTCGATCTCCAAGGCGCTGACGCCAGCTTTGCGGGTTGGTTTTGTGGTGGCGCCGCATGAAAAGCGTGCGGATTTGCGCCGCGTTGCCGAGCACGGGTTCTTTGGCCTGGCGCTGCCGCTGGCGCATCTGACCGCCGATCTGTTGATGCGCGAGGAAACCTATGAGATCGTGGCGCGGGTGAACGATACGCTGGCGCAGTTGGTGCGGCGGTCGGTCAATATCCTTGGTGGATTTGACATAGCCTGGCGTGAAGACGTGCCTTTTCTTTGGTTGAATCTGCCGCAAGGCTGGCGGGCTGGCGCTTTTTGTCAGGCGGCCGAGGCGCAGGGCGTTCAGGTCAGATCGGCAGAGGATTTCACCCTGCGGGATGCCCGCGCGCCGCACGCTGTGCGGATTGCTGTGAACGCCCAGGCCTCTGTTGAGCGGTTCGAGGCTGCGATACACTGCCTGCGGCGTTTGTTGGACAACCCGCCCGAACAAATCGCCGTCTGATGCTCGGATTCTGTGGGGTACATTGATACCTATTTTTTAACCTATTGAAATAAATACAAAAAATAGGGATTCAATCGCTTGACTGCGCACCAAGCAGGCGTATAACCCGTCCATCAGACAACAGGACTGCCCATTGGGCGGTTCATCGCACTTGAACCAAGGGTAACCCCATCATGAAAACCTTTTCTGCCACGCCCGCAGATATCGAGAAAAAGTGGATCATCATCGACGCCGAAGGCGTGGTGCTGGGCCGTCTTGCCTCGATCGTGGCGATGCGCCTGCGCGGCAAGCACAAGCCGTCTTTCACACCGCACATGGATATGGGTGACAATGTCATCGTCATCAATGCCGACAAGATCCAGCTGACCGGGAACAAGCGGCAGGAAAACTACTACTGGCACACTGGTCATCCGGGTGGCATCAAGTCCCGCACAAAGCAGCAGATCCTTGAGGGCGCCTACCCAGAGCGCGTGGTCACCAAGGCTGTTCAACGTATGCTGCCGGGCAACCGCTTGGCACGCAAGCAAATGACAAACCTTCGCGTATACGCAGGGGCCGAACATCCGCACGAGGCGCAGTCGCCCGAAGTGCTGGACGTGAAGTCGATGAATTCCAAGAACACCCGGGTGGCGAACTAATGGCTGATCAAATCAACTCGTTGGAAGACTTGAACGAAGTAGCCGGCATTGATGCCGCTCCGGTTGCGATCGAAGAGCCGCGTGAGCCCGTCCGTGACGACCTTGGTCGGTCCTATGCCACTGGCAAGCGTAAGGATGCTGTTGCGCGTGTATGGATCAAGCCCGGCTCGGGCAAAGTCACCGTCAACGGTAAGGATATGGACGCGTATTTTGCACGTCCGGTGTTGCAGATGATCCTGCGCCAACCTTTCCAGGTTGCCGGCGTTGAAGGTGAATTTGACGTGATGGCGACGGTCAAGGGTGGCGGTCTGTCGGGACAGGCAGGTGCGGTCAAGCACGGTATATCAAAGGCGTTGCAGCTTTACGATCCCGCCCTACGCGGTGCATTGAAAGCAGCTGGCTTCCTGACCCGCGACAGCCGTGTGGTTGAACGTAAGAAATTTGGTAAGCGCAAGGCTCGCCGTAGCTTCCAGTTTTCCAAGCGCTAATACTGAGCGTTCGGAAAACTATTTTAATACAAGGGCTTGCATTAGTTTGCGAGCCCTTTTTCTGTGTGGCAGCTTCGCAGCAGCCTAGGCTATCACATGTTACGCCTGATCGGTCGGTGTACTCCTGTTCAAAAACTTCGCCTGTTGCGAAGTATTTGGGTTTGGCAAACTTTAGGATTGAGTGCGAACAACGTCTGTAGCTTCCAGCGTGTCCAAAGCGCTCAGCACAGCCTCCGTCTTGATGTCGGGGCTGACTGACCCGCCGAGCGGTGGATGGATCCACCATTGGTTGGGCCGTTCCTTTCGAGGCAATCGTCGCTGCCGGAATGTCCAATGACTTGACACTGATCAGGTGCGCCAATGCATCCCGGCCCGGAAGGCGTGCCCAATCTGATCGCTGCAACAATGACCGCCACAAGGACCCCAGCCGCATCCAGACCACGATTGGTCGGCGGAAAGACTGGCGAGCTATGGCGCCCAGATGTAACCGATGCCCTTCCTGGCTCTGGTGGGGAATTGCCTTGGCGATGTGCGCCATCCCTTGGCCAATAAACGAATTGAGCGAGCGCCCGCCGCAAAGGCGCCAATTCACTCAGATCTGCCGGCTCGATCAAAACAACACCCAACTTTTGATTGCGCGTCCTGAGCACAGCAAAATGCGCTCACATGGGGCTGGGATCAGGCGGATTTGTTTCGAAATGCCTAACAATTTCCGATAATGCGCCAGATTATTGATCCCAATTGGTCAAAAATTTGCTGCATCTCGTTGCGAAACAAAAACGACGCCAAATGCAGTGCACCAAGTGATCCTTCAGCGTGGTTGCGGCGACTGGCCAAGATGATGGGGAGCGGAGGGAGCACGTGATGGTGGGTGACTTCAGGCAGGGAAGATTGCTGATACGGGCCAAACGTGGCGCGCGTTGCGCGCGTGTCGGCAGATTTTTGATCTGCTAGGCAAAAGGGTCTTCCCGATATGATCAAGCTTTCTAGGAGACAAGTTCTGTTGTCCGCAGCCGCTGTGCCGCTGGCGGGGTGCTCCGTTTCGAATGTGCCTGACGATCCGATGGCCAGCCGTCTTGCCGCATTCCATGTGCGAGACCCCGGCGCGGGATACGTCGATTCCGGCTATCGCCGAAAGATCCTGCGGGTCAGCCGTGACCCTGTGTTGATGGCGCTGCGTGACACTCTTCTGAAAGGAGTGGATTGTCACGAGATTTCGAAGATCCCTGTGCAGGACGGCCAAATCACCTTGCCAACCTTCTATGGTGACAACGCCGGATGGCGCCAGGCAGTCAAGCCGTTTTGGGCCATTGAACGCGCGGTGGCCAAACTGGCCTCGGCCAACCTCGTTGCACCTGATCGGCGCTTTGCAGATTGTCTGATCTCTGTCTTGCTGAAATGGGCGCGACGAGACGCCATGATGGACTTTACCTTCGAGAACAAGAACAAACAGGCCTGGTTCCAGATCGAGGCGACTTTGTTCACGATGGCCCTTGCCCTGTCGGCAGTGCGCAGGGATGTTCCGCATCGGTCGGCCGACCTTGAATTTATCGATGACTGGCTCGTGCGTACGGCCTACAATCATTATGCGATCAAAGGTGGTGAAGGTGGGACGTGTTGCAACAACCATTTTTACCGCCGTGCGCTGTATGCAACCATCATCGGTGTCATGGCACAGGACGATTTTCTGTTCCGTCAGGGGGTCAAGGCTGTCCTGACAGCGCTGGACGGGGCATTGTCGGATGGCGCTTTGCCCCTCGAAATGGCACGCGGTGATCGCGCCGCCCACTATCAGAACTATGCTTTGAACTACCTTGTGCCGATCGCGCAGATTATCGAACGGCAAGGATACCCCGTTTGGAACATGTCGTTTGGTGGCTCTTCTCTGCACGCGTTGATTGCATTCAACAACTCTGTGTTGATGAACCCTGAAACGGTGCTGCAGCATGCCAACACACAAGAGATCTACCTCGATTACCTGGAAGATGATCAATACTTTGCCTGGTTCGAAATCTATCTGTCCAAGTTTCGCAGCGCGTTCATGGAAACATGGGCCGCGAGGCGCCGCCCGCTGTTCAACCGAACCCTCGGCGGCAATCTGACCGCGTTCTTTTACCGGGATCTGCACGCAGAACAGAGACTTGCTGCCGCTGGTAGCCAAAGCGCCCCGCCTTGAACTTGGGACATCCGCGTCACAGGATTAGTCAGGTTACAAGCAGGACGCCGTACGGCTGAACTGGCGGTCAACAACTGGGCGGCGTGCTACCCGATGCCTGCCTGTGCGCGCTTAAGCAGGGGAAAATATATCCCAAAAGGGCCTCTGATCACCGTCACGCGCATCCGGCGGCTTGAGGTGTGGCGTTTGTGGCGCTACGGCTGAGGAATGATCGACGCTTCTGAGATAGATCGCAAGGTCGCCTTGCTGGAAACGCTTTTGGGCCAGAAGTTTGGTGCCTCACGCGGGTCTTTGACAGCGCGCGTCCGCAAGGCAGGACGGCGGCTGCCACGCTGGGTGCGAAGGGATGTGTTACGCGTGGCAGAGGCACAGTCGGCGTTGCAAGGCCCCCCGAAGCTGGCAGTGCGGGTTGATTTGCCTCGGGTCGATCGGGCGTTTCGCAACGCAGAGCGTTGGTTGAAAGCCGTTGACGCCGCCGATAGGCGGCGCGGTGCGATTTTGGGCATGCTTGGGGCACTGGTGTTCAACATTCTGGTGTTGGGGGTGCTTCTGGTGATCGTGTTGATCTGGCGCGGCTTTGTTTGACAGGACAGTCCAGCGCGTCGCGGACAACCAGCGTCACGGTTGCAAAGCTGACATATAACAGCAGGTACCACGACCCCATCTTGGCCAGGCTGACCATCTCAAACTGGGCTTGCCCGGCATAGAGCCACGTGCCTGTGTTCGTCCCAATGTTCTCTGCAATCCAAAGCGCGCCAGACGTCAGCAGCGCTGCAAGCGGCATCGGCATCCAGAGGGGGCGGGTACTTGCGACAAACCAAACACGGGTGCGCAGGTAAAGCAAAACGGTGGCTGCAAAAAGCAGGTAGCGCATATCAGGCACATAATGGTGGCTGAAGAAATTCACATAGATCGCCAACGCCAGGGTCGGTGTCATCCAGTAAGGTGGAAAGGGCGTGAACCGCATGTCAAAGACGCGTATGACCCGTGCCATGTAGCTGCCAACACTGGCATACATGAAGCCAGAGAAGAGCGGCACCCCCCATAGTTTTGTCAAGGCGGGCTCGGGATAGACCCAGCTGCCGACATTGACTTTGAAAAGCTCCATAAGCGTGCCAGAAAGATGGAACAGTGCAATGATCTTGACCTCGCGCCAGGTTTCCAGCCGCAACACCACGAACAGCACCTGAAGACAGACTGCATAGATCAGCAAGGCATCATAACGCGCCAGATCCCACTCGTCTTGCCAGACTTTTGCCGAAATGATCAGTCCCGCAAGCATCAGGCCGCCGAACAGGCAAGACCAGCCCTGCTTGAGAACGAACATCACCAGATCTGCGAGCCCAGAGGGAAGCCGGGCGCGCATCCAGTCGCCCAGGTGTCGCTCAATGCGGCGGGTGGGTGTGCCATGAAACGCCATGTTGGCCAGATGACATGTGACATGCGCAGGCGTCCAGTCAGGAAAACCACGCCCCGTCACGACCAAGGATGAAACAGGGGTTGGCGCTGCCTGTTAGGGATGTTTCGCCAAAGTTTCCCCTTTCTCCGCAATCCGAGCCACAACGATGGTTGGCTTTGCCGAACGTCTCTGCGGGGGACAAGGCTGCCGCGTTTCCGCTTTGACGCCTTTTTGGGGCGTGACACGAGTGTCAGCCGGGCGCGGTGTGTGTCGACGAAGTCGCTTGGCTCTGTGCGGGTCGCTGGGCGCTGTTTGAACGGTCCGGGTTTTCCAGATACAACGCGCAGCTTACCGGCATTCTGTGCCCGCACATGGCTTGAAACCAGCTTTGGTTTCAGGACCCGCCCGCGATTTCGAAGACGGGTCCTGAGGGTGATCAGAGGTGGGGATAGATCGGAAACCGTGCGCAGAGTTCTGCGACTTCGGCTTTGACCTTCGCCTCAACCGCGCTGTTGTTGTCCTCACCGTTGGCGGCAAGACCGTCGACAACTTCGATGATCCAGTCGCCGATTTGGCGGAACTCGGTTTCACCAAAGCCGCGGGTCGTGCCCGCCGGTGATCCCAGGCGAATGCCACTGGTGACCATCGGTTTTTCAGGATCGAACGGCACGCCGTTTTTGTTGCAGGTGATATGCGCACGGCCCAGGGCTTTTTCAGTGGCGTTGCCTTTTACGCCCTTGGGGCGAAGATCCACCAGAACGATGTGTGTGTCCGTCCCATGTGTCACCGTATCAAGGCCGCCCTTGATCAGTTGATCGCTTAGCGCCTGTGCATTCGTCACAACCTGTTGGATATAGGTTTTGAACTCGGGGCGCAGTGCTTCGCCAAAGGCCACGGCCTTGGCTGCGATCACGTGCATCAGCGGTCCGCCCTGAATGCCCGGGAAAATGGCCGAATTCACCTTCTTTGCGATGGCTTCGTCATTGGTCAGGATCATACCGCCGCGCGGCCCGCGCAGTGTCTTGTGGGTGGTCGTTGTTGCGACATGAGCATGGGGAAACGGCGAGGGGTGTTCGCCGGCAGCGACGAGACCGGCAAAGTGCGCCATGTCAACGTGCAGATAGGCGCCAACGCTGTCCGCGATTTCGCGCATTTTGGCAAAGTCGATCTGGCGGGGAATCGCTGAGCCACCGGCGATGATCAGCTTGGGCCTATGTTCGGCTGCCAGTGCGGCGACCTCGTCGTAGTCCAGCAGGTTGTCCTGTTTGCGCACGCCATATTGCACGGCATTGAACCACTTTCCGGATTGGTTCGGGCGGGCGCCATGGGTCAAGTGGCCTCCTGCATCAAGTGACATGCCAAGAATGGTGTCTCCGGGTTGAAGAAGGGCCTGGAACACGCCCTGGTTCGCCTGTGAGCCGGAGTTGGGCTGCACATTGGCGAAAGCGCAGGCAAAAAGTGTTTTTGCACGCTCAATCGCCAAGTCTTCGGCCACGTCGACGTACTGACAGCCGCCATAGTAGCGGCGTCCGGAATAGCCTTCGGCGTATTTATTGGTCATCACCGATCCCTGCGCTTCCATCACCGCTGCAGAGACAATGTTTTCAGAGGCGATCAGCTCGATCTCGTCGCGCTGGCGGCCCAGCTCGCCGGTGATTGAGCCAAAGAGTTCAGGGTCACGGTCGGCGAGCGTTTCGTTAAAGAAACCGGTGTCGCGGTGGAGCGCATTCATGGAGGGCCTCCGTTTAAGTGGGTTGGATCCGCGGTTTCCTATCGGAAACGATGTAAAAGGCAAAGTGCGTAAAGCGACGCAGGAGATATTTCCTGCGTCATCTCTGGTCCAGATCGAAAACATATGATTGTTTCGGAACCGGATGCATCAGACAGGAAACCCCTATGTCACTGCGAATTGCCTTTGCCGCGAGTAATGCCCCTCTTGCGCAGTCCGCCAAGGCCACTCTGACACGCCGATATGGCGATCACGCCGAGTTGGGGGCCGATATGATTGTGGCTTTGGGCGGTGATGGTTTCATGTTGCACACGTTGCACCGCACACAAAATCTGAAAGCACCGGTCTATGGGATGAACCGTGGCACCGTAGGCTTCCTGATGAATGAATACGCAGAGCATGATCTGGAGGCGCGTTTGTCGGCTGCAGAGGAGGCGGTGCTGAACCCTTTGTCGATGCACGCGGTATGCAAGAACGGCATTGAGCATCGGGAACTGGCGATCAATGAAGTGTCGTTGCTGCGTGCAGGGCCTCAGGCTGCTCGGTTACAGATCAGTGTTGATGGTCAGGTGCGGATGTCGGAGCTGGTGTGTGACGGTGCTTTGGTGGCAACGCCCGCTGGATCGACGGCGTACAACTATTCGGCGCATGGACCGATTTTGCCAATCGGGTCGGATGTGCTGGCGTTGACGGCAATGGCGGCGTTTCGGCCTCGGCGTTGGCGGGGGGCTTTGTTGCCAAGCGGGGCACGTGTTCAGTTTGACGTTCTTGACCCACAGAAACGTCCGGTTATGGCCGAGGCGGATGCGCGCGCCGTGCGGGATGTCGTGCAGGTCAACATTCAGTCTGAACCATCGGTGCGGCACCGGGTGATGTTCGATCCGGGCCACGGGTTGGAAGAGCGTTTGTTGCGTGAGCAATTCGTATGACGAGCTGACGGAGGACGCGCACTGCGTGTTGGTTTGCAAAAAGACGCGCGGGATTTACAGAGGTGTAGCTGCCCATTGGCATCAGGGCTGGACGGGTGGGTGACGCTGTTTTCGCCTTGGCGAAAAGGCGCCCCACCCACCGTCCCGTGGGGTTCGGTCAGTATGGTCAGCTGGTCTTGGCATAGCCAATCGTTTGAAGGGCGTCCTTGATTTCATCAAGGATCGCCGGGTCGTCGATGGTGGCGGGCATCTTGTACCCTTGGCCATCTGCGATTTTGACCATCACGCCGCGCAGGATCTTGCCGGATCGGGTCTTGGGCAAACGTTCGACCACGACGGCCTGTTTGAACGCCGCAACAGGTCCGATTTTGTCCCGGACCAATTGAACGACTTCGCCCACCACGTCACTTGGCGCACGCCCGCTTCCGTTATTCAGGCAGAGAAAGCCAACGGGCATCTGGCCTTTCAATTGGTCGGTCACACCGATAACGGCGCATTCCGCTACATCCGGGTGATCGGCGAGAACCTCTTCCATCCCGCCGGTCGACAGGCGGTGGCCTGCCACATTGATGACATCGTCGGTTCGCGCCATGATGTAAAGGTAGCCGTCTTCATCTATCATTCCGGCATCGCCTGTTTCGTAGTACCCCGGGAAAGTCGTCAGATAGCTGTCGCGAAAGCGGTCTTCTGCGTTCCATAGCGTTGGGAGCGTACAAGGGGGCAGAGGCAGTTTCACTGCGATTGCGCCAAGTTCGCCCGGCTTTATCGGATGGCCGCCGTCATCGAGGATTTCGACCTGGTAACCCGGCATTGCCACGGCTGGCGAGCCAAGTTTCGTTGGAAGTTCTTCGATGCCCAGTGGGTTGGCGGCAATGGCCCAGCCTGTTTCGGTCTGCCACCAGTGGTCGATGACGGGGACGTTCAGCTGGGTTTGGGCCCAGGTGATGGTGTCAGGATCGGCGCGTTCACCTGCAAGATAGACCTGACCCAGGCAGCTCAGGTCGTATTTTTTGACAAATGCGCCTGTTGGATCTTCACGCTTGACTGCACGAAAGGCTGTGGGGGCGGTGAAAAAGCTTTTCACTTTATGCTCTGAAATAACGCGCCAGAATGTGCCGGCATCCGGAGTGCCGATCGGTTTGCCCTCAAAAACGACCGTGGTGTTGCCGTGGATCAAAGGGCCGTAACAGATGTAGCTGTGGCCCACGACCCAGCCAACATCCGACGCGGCCCAGAACACATCTCCGGGGTCGACATTGTAAATGTTCTTCATCGTCCAGTTGAGCGCCACCAGCTGTCCGGCGGTCTGGCGTATCACGCCCTTGGGCTGACCGGTCGTTCCAGAGGTGTACAGGATATACGCCGGATGTGTCCCTTCGACGGGGAGGCACTCTGCCGGGGTCACGCCCTGCTGGAAAGCGTGCCAGTCGTGGTCAAGGGGGCCCAGAGTGGCCAAGTCCTGTTCGCGCTGGAAAATCACGCAAAATTCGGGCTTGTGCTCGGACAGGTCAATGGCGCCATCGATCAGGGGCTTGTAGCGCACGACGCGACCAGGTTCGAGCCCGCATGACGCGGCGATGATTGCCTTTGGCTTGGCGTCATCGATGCGCACCGCCAGTTCGTTTGATGCAAAGCCGCCGAAAACCACCGAGTGGATTGCACCAAGCCGCGCGCAGGCCAGCATCGCCTCCAGAGCCTCAGGTACCATCGGCATGTAGATGATCACCCGGTCGCCTTTTTCAATGCCCTTATCACGCAAGGCCCCGGCAAGGCGCGCCACCCTGTCGCGCAGCTCGGCGAACGTGATTTCAGTCTTTGAACCGGTGATCGGGCTGTCATGAATGATCGCCGTACGATCGCCGTTTCCGGCGTCGACATGACGGTCCACAGCGTTCCAGCACGTGTTGGTCATACCGTCGGCGTACCAGTCGTAAAGACCGTCTTCATGTACCGTCAACGCCTTGGTGGGCGGCGTGTCCCAGTCGATCGACTGGGCGGCCTGCATCCAGAACCCCTCGGGGTCGGTCTGCCAGCTTTTATAGACCTCTTCATACGACATGATCTGTCCTCCTCAACCGTTAGGAAACAGGTACGAGAGCGATCAGGCAAGCGGCAAGCCTGTTGCCGGAAAAAGCGTCAGAATATCGCGAAATATTTGCAATTGATGTGTCTGGCTTACTGCAAACTTTTGCAAACCATCAAAAACTCCGCAGATCGATGGGCGCATTCAAAAATTTGCAAATCTGCAAATCGATGCCTGCCAAGATATGCAGGCGTTACGCGGCATGCCCCGTGGTGATGCGGTCGAGTTCTTTTGACAAGGGAACCCGCCCTTAAGCAACCGCAAATCCCGCGACCGCGCATCGGCGAAATTCCCGATCATTGTAGCCGTTCCCGGATGCGGAAACGGCCTTCAACGCAAATCAGACTATACAGGCTGTCGACCCCGCGGCGTGAACGTAAAGAGGCGCCGTCCCCTAGCCATAGTGGCCTACGGGTGTCCCGGCAATTGCAGCCATGTTCAGAAGTCCCCGTGCCGTGATCGAGGGTGTTACGATATGCGCGCGGTTGCCCATGCCCATCAGGATCGGGCCGACCTCAAGTCCGCCGGCGCGCATTTTCAGGATGTTGCGCACACCAGAGGCGGCATCTGCGTGGCCAAAGATCAGTGCGTTGGCCGTGCCGTTCAGGCGGCTGCCAGGGAAGACGCGGTCCCGAAGGACAGGATCCAGCGCCGCGTCGACGTTCATCTCTCCTTCGTATTGGAAATCGCGCGGCGTACTGTCGAGGATCGTCAGCGCTGCCCGCAGGGCCTCGGCTGTACCGCATGACGTCGATCCGAACTGGGATTGGGCACAAAGCGATATCTTGGGCTCTATCCCAAAACGCCGAATATGGCGCGCGGCCCCAAGTACCGTTTCGGCGATTTGCTCGGGCGAGGGTTCCGAGCGCACCTGCGTGTCCGCGATGAAAAGGGGCCCATCTTCAAGGATCATCAGGCTAAGCGCCCCGTGGGCGCGCAGATCATGGGTGCCCAGAACCTGTTCCACATAGTTCAGGTGCCAGCGAAACTCACCAAAGGTGCCACAGATCAGGCTGTCTGCTTCGCCGCGATGCACCATGACGGCGCCGATCGCGGTTGTGTTGGTGCGCATGATCGCACGGGCCAGATCCGGGGTGACACCACGCCGGGCCATGATTTCGTGGTAAGAGCCCCAGTAATCACGGTAGCGCGGGTCGTTTTCGGGGTTCACAATGTTGAAGTCGCGGGTCGGACGAATTTCCAGTCCCAGACGTTCGCAACGCATTTCGATGACCTCTGGGCGCCCGATAAGGATTGGCTGCTCGGTGGTCTCTTCCAAAATGGCCTGAGCTGCGCGCAGCACGCGTTCGTCTTCGCCCTCGGCAAACACAATCCGGCGCGACGCAGTGCGAGCGGCTTCAAAGACAGGGCGCATCAGCATCGAGGACTTGTAAACGGCCGCGTCCAGTTCCGCGCGATAGGCATCGATATCCTTGACGGGGCGTGTGGCCACGCCCGAGTCCATCGCGGCCTTCGCGACAGCCGTCGCGACCACACCTGACAACCGCGGATCAAAGGGTTTCGGAATAAGGTAATCGGCCCCAAAAGTCAGTTGCTCGCCTTTGTAGGCCGCTGCGGCCTCGGCGCTGGTGGTGGCGCGGGCCAATTCGGCTATGCCTTCGACGCAGGCGATCTTCATGGCGTCGTTTATCTCGGTCGCGCCCACATCCAGTGCACCACGGAAAATGAAAGGGAAACAGAGAACGTTGTTGACCTGGTTGGGGAAATCGCTGCGGCCTGTCGCCAGGATGGCGTCCGGCTTCACCGCGCGGGCGGCATCGGGCATGATTTCGGGTGTGGGATTGGCCAGCGCAAAGATGATGGGTTTGTCGGCCATCCGGGCCACCATGTCCGGCCTAAGCACGTTGGGTCCCGAAAGCCCCAGAAACAGGTCAGCGTTGTCGATAACATCCTCTAGTGAGCGCAAATCCGAGGCCTGTGCAAAAGCTGCTTTTTGCGGGTTCATGTCTTCGGAGCGGCCTTCGTATACCAGTCCGTGGATATCGCACAGCCAGATGTTTTCGCGTTTGACGCCGAGTTTGATCAGCATATTCAGGCAGGCGATGCCGGCAGCACCGCCGCCGGTCGAAACGATCTTGATATCACCCCAGGTCTTGCCGGCAACATGCAACGCGTTGCGCGCGGCGGCCCCAACAACAATCGCCGTGCCGTGCTGGTCGTCGTGAAAAACGGGTATGTTCATCCGCTCGCGGCAGATCCTTTCAACGATAAAGCAGTCTGGTGCCTTGATATCTTCCAGGTTCACCGCGCCAAAGCTGGGCTCCAGCGCACAAACGATCTGTGCCAGTTTCTCTGGGTCGGTCTCGTCGACCTCGATGTCAAAACAGTCGATATTCGCAAATTTCTTGAACAGGACGGCCTTGCCTTCCATCACGGGTTTGGATGCCAGTGCCCCAATATTGCCCAATCCCAGAACAGCTGATCCGTTTGACACCACGGCGACCAAATTACCGCGTGACGTGTAGCGTGCCGCGTTCGTAGCGTCTTGCTTGATTTCAAGGCAGGCCTCGGCGACGCCGGGCGAATAGGCCAAAGCCAAGTCCCGTCCCGTGGCCAAAGGCTTGGTGGCACGCACCTCAAGCTTACCAGGCTTGGGGGTTTCGTGATACTTCAATGCAGCAGAGCGGAGGGCATCTTTGGTCTGATCGGACATAGTTTAGTCCCTAAATTGAATTTTGTTCACCCTTAAACGAACGCGGTGTTCTGCAAAAGCGGAAATGGCGTCGCAGGGCCTCTGCCCGCGAGCCGGGCTTGCATTCCGTCGGTTTGCTCCGCAACATATCACATGCTCAGTGGGAAAGGATCTTCATGTCATTGCTCAGGGCCGCAACGGCCGTACGGGAAAACGCACACGCGCCCTATTCGAATTTCAAAGTTGGCGCCGCGCTTGTCACACCGTCGGGAACGATCCATGTCGGCTGCAATGTCGAGAACGTGGCTTACCCCGAAGGCACCTGTGCAGAAGCCGGCGCAATCGCGGCCATGGTGGCCGCCGGTGAGACCGAGATCGCCGAAATTTGTGTTATCGCTGACAGCCCGATGCCAGTAACGCCCTGTGGCGGATGCCGGCAGAAAATTGCAGAGTTTGCGGGACCAGACGTCAAGGTCACCATGGCGACCACAGCGGGTGTACAGCGCGTCACCACAGTTGCTGATCTGCTGCCCGGCGCTTTTTCGCAAGACTACATGGAAAACACCTAATCGATGGATGCGCGAGCGATCATTGCGAAACTGCGCCGAGGCGAGGTTCCTGACGAAGGTGACTTGACCTGGTTTGCCATGGGTCTTGCAGATGGCCGCGTCAGCGATGCCCAGGCCGGAGCGTTTGCCATGGGAGTTTGCCTGTCGGGTCTGGGGCAGGGAGGACGTGTCGCGCTGACCCGTGCGATGCGCGATTCTGGCCGGGTTCTGCATTGGCAAGCAGACCGGCCGGTGATCGATAAACACTCGACCGGCGGGGTTGGGGATTGCGTCAGCTTGCTGCTCGCTCCGGCTTTGGCGGCCTGCGGGGCCTGTGTGCCGATGATCTCTGGTCGCGGGTTGGGACACACCGGGGGCACGCTTGACAAGATGGAGGCGATCCCAGGCGTTGTCACGGCCCTGCAAGAGGATCATTTTCGTGCTGTGGTAGCCGAGGCAGGATGTGCGATTGTGTCTGCCAGCGCTGACATTGCGCCCGCCGACAAGCGGCTTTACGCGGTTAGGGATGTCACGGCAACAGTCGAGAGCCTGGATCTGATCACGGCATCTATCCTGTCCAAAAAGCTGGCGGCCGGGGTGGACAGGCTTGTGCTGGACGTCAAGTGCGGTTCAGGCGCATTTATGAAATCACCTGACGAGGCGCGTGCCTTGGCACAGGCCTTGGTGCAGACTGCAAATGCCGCAGACTGCGCCACAACGGCGCTCGTCACCAATATGGATCAACCGCTTGCACCGGCACTTGGCAATGCCCTTGAAGTTGCCGAGGTGATGCGGGCGCTGGAAGGTCAACCGGGTCGGCTTGCAGACCTGACCATTGCGCTTGGTGCAGAGTTGCTGGCGCTTTCGGACCTTGCGAGCGACCGACACCAAGGCGCTGAGCATCTGCGCAGGGTCATCGCCTCTGGTGAGGCGGCAGAGGCCTTTGGCCGGATGGTCTATGCCATGGGCGGACCGGTTGAATTCACTGAAAACTGGGCGCGGTTTTTGCCCGAGGCACCGGTGATCCGTGAAATCCCGGCGCCTCAGTCCGGGCGCGTGTCTGCCATGGATGGTGAAGCGCTTGGGCTTGCCGTGGTGGCGCTGGGTGGCGGGAGGCAGGTCGAAAGTGACGTGGTGAACCCGGCTGTTGGACTGTCCGAGGTCGTCTCTTTGGGGGATCATGTTGACATCGGGCAACCCCTCGCGCGGGTGCATGCCGCACGCGAGTCCGCGGCGGATGCCGCTGTGGCCGCCGTACAGTCCGCAATCACGCTGACCGGATCGGTCGACCAGGCACCGCTGGTCATGGAGAGGATCACCTGATGCGGGCTTTTCTGGTTGTCATGGATTCGGTCGGCATCGGTGGCGCCCCTGACGCGGATCGATTTTTCAATGGTTCTGTTCCTGACACGGGGGCCAACACGCTGGCCAATATCGCAAAGGCCTGTGCCGATGGCACAGCAGACTCGGGCCGCAGCGGGCCTTTGCATTTGCCAACCCTTGACGGGCTGGGACTTGGCGCAGCCGTGCGGTTGGCTTCGGGCTTGGATGTGCTGGGATTGACGGCAAAGCCACAAGGTCTTTGGGGGGCTGCAACAGAGGTGTCGCCGGGCAAGGATACGCCGTCGGGCCATTGGGAACTGGCTGGCTTGCCGGTGCCCTGGGACTGGCACTATTTTCCAGATGACACACCAGCCTTTTCCAAACAGCTGATCGCAAGGACGTGTGATCTGGCAGGAACGGACGGCATCCTGGCCATGTGCCATGGGTCGGGCACGGTCATGATCGACACCTTTGGTGAGGCCCACATCAGAACCGGCTGGCCGATCTGCTATACCTCTGCTGACAGCGTGTTCCAGATCGCCGCTCATGAAGAATATTTCGGGCTTGAGCGTCTTCTGACGCTGTGCAGGGATCTTGCACCGCACCTGCATGCCATGAAAGTTGGTCGGGTGATCGCCCGGCCCTTTGTCGGAGAGCCGGGCAATTTTCGTCGCACCGCCAACCGACGAGACTATGCGATCCGACCGCCGGGCCCTGTACTGACAAACTGGGTTCAGACCGCAGGACGAAGGGTGCAGGCTGTCGGAAAAATCGGTGACATCTTCTCGATGGAGGGCATCGACGATCTGCGCAAGGGATCAGACGCGCAGCTGATGCGGCACCTCTCGGATCTGATGGACGAGGCACCAGACGGCAGCTTGACGTTTGCCAACTTTGTCGAGTTCGACAGTCTGTATGGTCATCGCCGCGATGTGGCAGGGTATGCCCGGGCGTTGGAATGGTTTGACACCGAACTCGGCAACCTTCTTCCGCGCCTTCGCGAGGATGACCTCTTGTGTCTGACGGCGGATCACGGCAATGACCCGACCTGGGCCGGCACGGATCACACACGTGAACGGGTGCCGGTGCTGATGGCGGGCCTTGGGGCCGGCACCATCGGGCAAGTCTGTTTTGCCGACATCGCGGCCTCGGTCGCAGCACATCTGGGCGTGCCCTCGCAAGGGCCGGGAAAGAGCTTTTTGTGATGGACGAAGACACTCTGGCGACCATCGGTTCACTGCCGAAAGTGGAGTTGCACCTGCATATCGAAGGCGCCGCCCCGCCGCAGTTCATCCGCGGGTTGGCACAGGAAAAACGCGTCGACCTGACCGGAGTCTTTCAAGAAGACGGGAGCTATGCCTTTCGTGATTTTGTGCATTTCCTCAGTGTCTATGAGGCCGCGACCCAGGTTCTGCAAACGCCCGAAGATTACGCTCGCTTGACCACAGCGGTGCTGGAAGAATGCGCCGCCTCTGGGGTGGTCTATGCCGAAACATTCATTTCACCGGATTTCTGTGGAGGCAGGGATCTTGGCGCCTGGCGCGAGTATCTGCACGCCATGCAAGAAGCCGCCGCAACCGCAGAGCGTCAAATGGGCGTCACGTTGCGGGGTATCGTCACCTGCATCCGCCATTTTGGCCCCGAAAAGGCCAGGCAAACTGCCATCTGCGCCGCCGAAACCGCTGGTGACTGGATCGTTGGATTCGGCATGGGAGGCGACGAGAATCAGGGGCATCAAAAGGACTTTGCCTACAGTTACGATATGGCGCGCGAAGCGGGTTTGGGGTTGACCACCCACGCAGGCGAGTGGCGTGGCCCGCAAGAGGTACGCGATGCGATCAATGATCTGCGCGTCCAGCGCATCGGCCACGGGGTGCGCAGCATAGAAGATCTGTCCCTGGTGGACGAACTGGTGGAGAAGGGGATTACCTTGGAAATCTGCCCCGGATCCAACGTGACATTGGGCGTCTACACCAGCTTGCACCAGCATCCGATCGCAAAACTGATGGACCGTGGCGTCAAGGTGACCGTGTCGACGGATGATCCACCATTTTTTCACACCACCATGCGCGATGAATACCTCAATCTGGTCAAAACCTTTGATTGGAGTGTTGAACACTTCACAAAGCTCAACCAAACAGCGCTGAACGCCGCTTTCTGCGACGAGACGACCCGAACCGTTATTCAGTCCCGCCTGGAGGCCACATGACCGAGCACCTGACAATTGTTGATCACCCACTGGTTCAGCACAAGCTGACACTGATGCGCGAAAAAGAGACCTCGACCGCCGTGTTTCGGCAATTGCTGCGCGAAATCAGCCAGCTTCTGGCCTATGAGGTGACACGGGGGCTTCCGACCACGGGCAAACAGATTGACACGCCCCTTGTGCCGATGGAAGCGCCGGTTCTGGCCGGCAAGAAGCTGGCGCTGATTTCAATTCTACGGGCTGGCAATGGTCTTTTGGACGGTGTGCTTGAACTGATTCCCCTCGCACGGGTTGGGTTCGTCGGCTTGTATCGCGATCACAAGACACTCGAACCGGTACAGTATTATTTCAAGGTGCCCGAAGCCCTCGAAGATCGTATGGTGATCGCTGTTGATCCAATGCTGGCCACGGGCAATTCATCGGTTGCGGCCATTGATCTGCTTAAGAAGGCAGGGGCCAAAAACATACGGTTTTTGTGCCTTCTGGCGGCCCCCGAGGGGGTGGCGCGTATGAAAGACGCCCATCCGGATGTGCCGATCGTCACGGCGTCGCTGGACAGCCATTTGAACGAAAAGGGCTATATCATGCCAGGCCTTGGGGATGCGGGCGACCGAATGTTCGGGACTAAGTAAACCTTCTCAACGCTTTACATGAAAAAGCTGATAAGGCATCCTGTGGCTGGTCTTGGGGGGCGGGTATGGCGCGTTTTTCGATAATTGCATTGATAGTGGCATTCGGAATGACAGGAGGATCTGTCCCAGTTGCCTTTGCGCAAAGCAATGACGACAAGATGGTTCCGGCCGAAGACCCTCCGAAGGATTTCGACGGGCGCGAGTTCGTGGACAGTCGCGGCTGCACCTATATTCGTGCAGGCGTCAACGGCAGCACAACCTGGGTGCCGCGGATGACCCGCTCACGCGAGGTGATTTGCGGCCAATCCCCGACCTTTGCAATGGCAGCGGCACAGCCTCAGGTCCAGACCGCCAGTGCAGCCGAGCCCAAGGCCGAGCCGAAGGCGGTGGTCCAGGCGCAGGCCGTGCAGACTGCCGCCGTCGCGTCTGTCGCGCGCGCACCTCGGGTATCTTCTTCGATACCGCTGTCGGTCTTTCAAGCGCCATGCGGGCAGGGCGGGCCATGTGGGGCGTACCGTGCAAGCCAGTCAGAGCCCATGATCCAACCCGCAGCACCCGGACCGCTACAGTACCGCGAGGCCCGCCCGGGCGAGGTGTCGAACAAGGACCGGATTGTTCCGCGTCACGTGTACGAACAACAGCGGCTTTCCAAGGTGTATCCCCCCTATGGCTACAAGGAAGCCTGGGACGATGACAGACTGAACGCAAAACGGACCAACCAGACACTGAAAGGCCGCGCCCAGATGGCGTTGATCTGGACAAACACCGTGCCGCGTAAGCTGGTGGATGCCACCACTGGCAAGGTCATGAACGACAAACACCCAAAATTGGTCTACCCGTTCACCAGCATGGCCGAACAGACGGCCTATCTGTCCACAAAGAACAGCGCCAGACCCAAAGTCGTCCGACAGACGCAGACGGGCGCCAGGGTTCAGGCATCTGCTGTGACGGGCAGCCGATATGTGCAGATCGGTGTCTTTGGCCGCCGCGCCAACGCGGATTATGCAGCCCAGCAACTGAGAAATCTGGGCATGCCAACCAAGATAGGGCTGTTCAAACAGGGTGGAACCGAGTTCCAGATCGTGATGGCTGGTCCCTATACTGCGCATGCGGCCCAAGCAGCGCTTGGCCAACTGCGTCGCGCGGGCTTTGCTGACGCCTATGTTCGCTAGGCACCGCAGATTCCCTGCAATCGCACCCAGTCGCTGTCCTCGATCACCGACGGTAGGGGGGTGCCGGCAAAGGGATCTGCCTCGATCATTGCAAGTGTCGTTTCACCGGTGATGTCCAAAGCGAAAGCATAGGGAGTGCTGTGAACACCGGCCGTGGCAAAGGCCTGCAACAAAGCATCGTCTGAAAGGGGGGCAGGCGTCGCAGTCATCAGCGCCTCAGCATAGCTGTTCAGGGTGTCTTCGGGCAGATCTCCGGTTGTCAAAAGCCTCAGCGTCCCGACCAGACCGGCGTGGTCCAGCAGGTCGCGAAGCGGATCTCTTTGAAACATGCGCGTGGCCTCGGCCAGAATGAACCCGGCGGTCACCTCGGGATCTTCCCAATCCTCGACCAGACTGCGGTTCAGCAAGATCGTCTGGCCGGGCAGATGCGCCGACAGAGACGCGCCACCGGGCAGCACGACCAGCCTGCCTTCCTGTCCCAAAAGCCGTTGTGACAGCCTTTCTAGTGCCCGTAATGCGCCCGGATCGTCACAGGGGACGCCTGCAACCCGCGTGATCCGCGCCTGCAGCGCCGCGCCGATCTCGGCCCGTTTGACCGGGGGCACAACACGCGTGGTATGCGAAATCAACGCGCCCGGCAGCCAAAGCGAGGATCCAAGAACGATCAGTGCGGCACTCATCGCGATGATGGCAAATCGCAGCCTGCCCGGATGTGGGCGCCGCCGCGCAATCACAGCGCGCAGGCGCTCAATCGCGGCAACCATCTCGTCCTCGTTCTCTGACAGTTCAAGGGTTTCCCCCGCGTCGCCATCAGGATGAAAGATTGCAGGATGTTTGCCCGGGTTGGCACGGGCCACGGCGGCAAGAGACCAATGGGTCAGGACTTTGCCGTGGACATCTGTAATGGTCAGCGTCGCGTCGCCCAGCGAGACGATCACGTTGCGCCGTTGTGCTTTTGGGTCCGCACGCCAAAGCCCGGTGGATTCGAGCCGCTGATATTCTGCCAAGGCTGTCATGTCGGGCTGCTCTGCCTCTTCGTCTGGCAAAGGGTATCACGCAGCCCTGTTGCACCGCAATGGTCAGAGACCCGCTGCCCGCTTTCGGAGCTCAAACTTCTGGATTTTACCGGTCGAGGTCTTGGGCAGTTCCTGAAAGACGACCCGTTTGGGTGTCTTGAACCCGGCCAAACGGGCGCGGGCAAAGGTGATCAAATCGGCCTCAGTGACATTGTGACCAGGCTTTATCTCGACAAAGGCACAGGGCACCTCTCCCCATTTTTCATCAGGTTGCGCGACCACTGCGGCAAGCAAGACGGAATCATGACCCATCAGAGTGCCTTCGACTTCGACCGAGCTGATGTTCTCGCCGCCTGAAATGATGATGTCCTTGGCACGATCCGCGATTTGGATATAGCCGTCGTCGTGTTGGACGGCAATGTCTCCGGAATGGAAGTAGCCCCCGGCGAATGCCTCTTGCGTGGCTTCGGGGTTTTTCAGATAGCCCTTCATGACCGAGTTGCCGCGTATGATGATCTCACCCTGTGATTGCCCGTCGCGGTTGATCGGGGCCATGTTGGTGTCGACCACGGTGATGTCTTCCATCATGGGCATCATCACGCCTTGGCGTGCCTTCACCGCGGCCTTTTGATCTGCATCAAGCGTGTTCCATTGGGCATCGCGCCACAGGCATTCAGTGACATGACCATAGGTTTCGGTAAGGCCGTAGACCTGCGTGACGTTAAAGCCCATCTGTTCGATCTTGCCGAGCGTCGCAGGGGCAGGCGGCGCACCCGCGGTGAACACCTCTACCCTATGGTCGAAGCTGCGTTGATCTTCGGGGGCGGCGTTGACAATCATGTTCAACACAATCGGTGCCCCGCCAAGATGGGTCACACCTTCGTCTGTGATCGCGTCGTAAATCGCTTTGGCCGTGATGTCGCGACATCCCACAAATGTTCCCCCAAGCATGGGCATCAACCAGGTGTGGTTCCAGCCGTTGCAGTGGAAAAGCGGAACAATGGCCAGAAAGACCGGATGCAGCACCATACGCCAGCTGATCACTGTTCCCATGGTCATCAGATAGGCCCCACGATGGTGATAGACCACACCCTTGGGACGGCCCGTCGTGCCCGAGGTATAGTTCAACGCCAGGCTTTCCCATTCGTCTTTTGGCATGATCCACTGGAAGTCCGGATCGCCCAAGGCCAAAAGTGCATCATAGGTCATGTAGCGCCCAGTGGGTGCAAATCCGGCCGCAGGGTCGGGCACTTCGATGATCTGCGGGCCGTCGCCCTCCATTTCGGCAAGGGCATCCTCGGCCAACCCTAGAAACTGGGTGTCGACCAAAGCAACCTTGGCGCCGCCATGGCCAAAGATATAGGCCACGGTATCCACATCCAGCCGTATGTTGATTGTGTTCAGCACAGCCCCACTTGCCGGGACGCCAAAATGGGCCTCGGCATGTGCCGGGACATTCGGCAAAAGTGTCGACACGACATCGCCAGGTGTCACGCCAAGCGTTGCCAACCCCGATGCCAACCGCGTGCAGCGCGCGTGGTACTGGGCGTAAGTCTGGCGTTCGCCAGCATAGACCGTGGCTGTAACATCGGGAAAGATCTGCGCCGCTCGACACAGATGTGAGAGCGGGCTTAGCGGTACAAAATTTGCATCACAGCGCTCTAGCCCTGTTTCATCAGCCATCCAACCCATGACAACTCCCTTCGTATTTGTAACCTGCCCTTGTGATGCGCAGAGTATCGACGCAGAACTATGTAAGGCTTTTGAAAACAGGGAAAGCGTTTTTTGACTTCGCAAGAACAGCGCAGCGGGCAAAAACCAGAGCCCATCGGGAACGCGAAACGATGATCATTTCGCGTGGGCGGGGTTATGTCTTTGTCCATATCCCCAAAACTGGCGGCACATCGATGGCCTTGGCGCTGGAAGCGCGGGCCAAGTCCGACGATATCCTGATCGGAGACACCCCGAAAGCCAAACGCCGCAAAGCACGTTTGGCTGCGCTGACCCCGCGCGGTCGTTTGTGGAAGCATTCCACTCTTGCAGATATTGATGGCATCCTGACGCCCGCCGAGCTGTCAGAGATGTTTGTCTTTACATTGGTTCGCAACCCATGGGATCGGATGGTCAGTTATTATCATTGGCTGCAGGATCAAAGCTTTGACCATCCCGCAGTCGCTCTTTCACACCGTTTGCATTTTGCTGAATTCGTCGCGCATCCCATGATCCAGGCGAGCTTTTTGAACGCTCCCTATGCAAGTTATGTGACTGACGTCGCCGGGTCCGAGTGCTGTGCGCTGTTCCTGAGGCTTGAACATCTGGATGACGATCTGGACCGTTTGACAGAGCATCTTGGCTTTCAACTGGACCTGCCGCACGTCAATCGGTCCGATCGCAGGACCTATCGTGAGTATTACACCGAAGCAGGTAAATTGCAGGTCGCGCAGATGTGTGCATCTGACATCCAGCGCTTCAACTACCTGTTTTGACCTGGGTCGCATCTTTGCTTTGCCTAACTCTGGGCGCCTGCGCCCGATCGTGCAGCATCACAGGCCAAGATGAACTGCGGGCCCCGCAGGGCCCGCAGTTGGTCTCAAGACAGATCTGTGATCAGGCGGCCTGTGCCATTTTGCCAAAGCGGCCATAGAAACTTTGGTTTTTTTCGGCCATCTCGCGCAGAAGCGCAGGGCATGCAAAACGCGCGCCATAAGCAGCTTCAAGAGCGTCACACCGTTCTGCCGCATAGGGGGCGCCGATCATGTCAAGCCAGCTGAGCGGGCCTCCGGACCATGGCGCAAAGCCCCAACCCAGGATCGCGCCGACATCGCCCTCACGGATGTCCATCAAGACCCCCTCTTCCAGCGCGCGGACTGCCTCCAGGACCTGAGCAAACATCATGCGATGCTGTACCTCGATCAGCTCTGGCTGGGCTTCGGCGGCTGGATAGTGGTCCTTAACAGCCATGCTCAGACCCTGACGCTTGCCGTTGTCGTCATAGTCATAAAAGCCGGCTCCGGCCTTTCTGCCCAAACGCCCCTGAGCTTCCATCCAAAAGATCACCTCGTCTACGGCCTCGTCAGGATAGGCATCCCCCATTGCGGCCTTGGTTGCCCGTGCGATCTTGGCCCCCAGCTCGATCGAGGTTTCGTCGACCAATTGAAGCGGCCCCAAGGGCATTCCCAACTGCAACGCCGCGTTTTCAACCAAGGTGGGCGAAACGCCCTCGGCCACCATTCGCATGCCTTCATTCAGATACGGAATGATGCATCGATTGGCGTAGAAAAAGCGCGCGTCGTTTACGACAATCGGCGTTTTCCGGATCTGGCGCACATAGTCGAGCGCTTTTGCAACGGCACGGTCACCGGTCTTTTGGCCCTTGATGATCTCGACCAGAAGCATCTTTTCCACGGGTGAGAAGAAGTGAATGCCGATGTAGTGCTCTGGCCGGCTGCTTGCCTTGGCCAGCTCTGTAATCGGCAGAGTCGATGTATTTGTGGCAAAGATGCAGTCATCAGAGATCACCGCTTCGACCTTGGCGGTCACATCTGCCTTGATCTTGGGATCCTCGAAAACAGCTTCGATGATCAGGTCACAGTCAGCCAGTGCCTGATAGTCGGTCGTGGCCTGAATGCGGGCCAGAAGCGCCTCTTTCTTTTCAGGCGTCGCCTTTTTGCGCTTGATCCCTTTGTCCATATAGGTCGCGCTGTAGGCCTTGCCCTTGTCGGCGGCGTCCTGGTCACGATCCAGAAGGACCACCTGCATTCCGGCCTGGGCCGAAACCAGCGCAATGCCGGCCCCCATCATGCCAGCCCCAAGAATACCAACCTTCTTGACCGACTGGTCGGGCACATCTGCTGGCCGCACGGCGCCCTTTTCCAACGCTTCCTTGTTGATGAACAAAGACCGGATCATCGCCTCGGACGAGGGATTGAGCAGCACATGGGTAAACCAGCGCGCTTCGATCTTAAGCGCTGTGTCAAAGGGCACCAGCGCGCCTTCGTAGACGGCTGACAGCAGCGCTTTTGCGGCAGGATAAACCCCTTTGGTTTGTCCGTGCACCATGGCCGAGGCGCCAACAAATGTCATGAAACCGGCGGGATGATAGGGGGCTCCGCCGGGCATCTTGTAGCCCTTGGCATCCCAGGGTTTGACCAGGTCGGCATCCTTGGCACTGAGCACCCAGGCGCGTGCATCCGCCATGGGGTCGTCTGACACTTCGTCGATCAGCCCGGCGCGCTGTGCCTTTTGCGGATCGCTAAGTTTGCCTTCCAGCAAGAACGGCGAGGCCGCCATAGCGCCCATTTTTCGGACCAGTCGCGTGGTGCCGCCCATGCCGGGGAAAATGCCCACCATGATCTCTGGCAGGCCAATCTTGGCCTTGGGGTTGTTCGCAGCAAAGATCCGATGGCAGGACAGCGGGATTTCCAGCCCGATGCCAAGAGCTGTCCCCGGCAGCACTGCCGCGACTGGCTTGCCGCCCTTGTTGGTTTTTGGGTCCATGCCAGCGCGTTCGATCTTGCGCAGGACGCCATGTTTTTCCATCAGCCCATCCATCAGGCCTTGTGCGGGGTTTTCCCCGGCCGAGGCCTTCATCTTTGCGATGATGTTCAGGTCCATTCCCCCGGCAAACGAGTCCTTGCCCGAGGTAATGATAATGCCTTTGACAGCCTCGTCCGCCAGCGCCTGTGTCACCAGGTCGTCCAGTTCGGTCCAGCCCTCAAGGCTCAGCACATTCATGGATTTGCCGGGGACGTCCCAGACGATGGTTGCGACGCCCTCAGCGTCTGTGGTCATTGTGAAATCTGTCATGTCTCAGTCCTCTTAGACGGCCGCGCCGCCACGTCGGGTGAAGTCAAGGCTGCCTGCGGTGACGCAAAGCATCATGTCTGCTTCAAACACATGGCCGCCCTCTGTTTCCGGTCTGGTTCTTGCGGCGCAAACATCGCCGCGAACCATGGGTGTTGCCGCGATATGGCGCCCGGATTTGACCCGCTTTGCGTGGATCGCAAAGTCGTTGGTGGTCAGAACAAGGGCTCCAGTGTCGCCGATCATCATGCGCATGCCGTTTGGCATCAGAGCCGCTCAATAATCGTGGCTGCCCCCATGCCAGAGGCGATGCACAACGTGGCAAGGCCGGTGCCTTTGCCGGTCCGCTCCAACTCATCCAGCAGAGTGCCGATAATGATCGCACCCGTGGCGCCCAGTGGGTGGCCCATGGCGATTGATCCACCATTGACGTTTACTTTGTCGTGGTCGACGTCAAAGGCCTGCATGAAGCGCAGTACCACCGATGCGAATGCCTCGTTCACTTCAAAGAGGTCGATGTCTTTGATGGACATGCCGCTGTCTGCGAGGATTTTCTCGGTTACGGGCACCGGACCGGTCAGCATGATCGTGGGATCTGTGCCGATCTTGGCCGTTGCGCGAATGCGAGCACGCGGTTTCAGCCCATGCTTTTCGCCAAATGCCTTGTTGCCGATCAGGACTGCCGCTGCACCATCCACAATACCCGAGCTGTTGCCGGCGTGATGGATATGGTTGATCCGTTCCAAATGGGGATACTTCAACAGAGCAACCTTATCAAATCCGGGCATCACTTCGCCCATGTCCTTGAACGAAGCTTTCAACGATCCAAGGCCCTGCATGTCTGTACCGGGACGCATGTATTCATCGTGATCAAGGATCGTAAGTCCGTTCTGGTCAGTGACGGGCACAACCGATTTGGCAAAGCGCTTGTCGTCCCAAGCCTCTGCGGCGCGTCGCTGACTTTCGACGGCCAAAGCGTCCGCATCATCGCGGCTGAACCCATATTCGGTTGCGATGATGTCTGCGCTGATCCCCTGAGGTACGAAATAGCTTTCCATGGCCAGGCTGGGATCCACGGCAATC
>JAKVCP010000014.1:0-28434 GCA_022448925.1 Paracoccaceae bacterium | reverse complement strand
GCCGCGCCGTCGCTTCCCATAGCCACCCGACCCATCATCTCGACACCGCCGGCAATGTATGCCTCGCCGGCGCCGCCCCTGACCTGGTTGGCCGCAAGGTTGACTGCCTCCATGCCAGAGGCGCAAAATCGGTTGATGGCCAAGCCCGGAATCCGTTCGTCAAGGTCCGAGGCGAGAACCGCAGAGCGGGCCAAACATCCGCCCTGTTCCATGACTTGGGTAACATTGCCCCAAATCACATCCTCGACGGCGTGACCGTTCAGGTTGTTGCGATCCTTAACTGCATTCAACGTCAGTGCCGAGAGACGCAGGCTGGTCACTTCGTGGAGGCTGCCATCCTTGCGCCCTTTGCCGCGCGGGGTGCGCAGAGCATCGTAAATATAGGCTTCGGTCATCTTTAAAAGGTCCTTTCTTGGTCGATGATCTCTGTCAAAAGATCACGCGGCTGGCATGTGTTTTGGTTTCATATGTCGTCAGGCAGTCATTGGCGTCAGGGCACGGGAAGGTTTTTGGAACGACACCTGCGGCGCTCCTGAAGAGCATAACGGTAAAGATCTCTGGCCGGCGGTTGGATTTGCCCCTCGCGGTCTTGGCAAACAACACCGGTATCGTCCTCGATCGGAGTTGTTGAACCTCACACATCATTTGGTCCGCCCAAAAGCGGGCGTCATCAGGTCGTAGGGGTGCTTCCAACCGGGCGCGGCTTGAATGTTGCTTAGCCAACGGTCGATATTGGGCCAAGCCGCGCGATCAAAACCGAACGGCTCGGGATAGAACAGATAAGCGCAGCAGGTCAGGTCTGCATTGGTAAGACGTTCCGCAACGATCCAGTCACGGCCTGCAAGATGCTTGTTCAAAATATCATAAGCGTCCCTAAGTCGACCCTGATAGAATGCGATGACTTCAGCCGGACGCTTTTCCTCCGGTAGAAAGTTCATCAGGAACCTGCATATGCCAGCAAAACTTGAAAGCTTGTGATTGTCCCAGAGTTGCCAGCGCAGGATTTCGCGATGCTCGGGTTTGGTAACACCGCCGAATTTGCCGTACGTCTCGCTGAGATACTCCTGAATAACGGCCGACTGGCTTAGCTGAACATCACCATCAATCATGACGGGGCATTCTCCCATCGCGTTGATCTGCGTCCTGTAAACGTCGCTGCGCGCTTCACCGTGGAAGAAGTCCACAAAGACAGGTTCCCACGCTATTCCTGCGAGTTCCAGAGCCAAGGCGGCTTTGTACGAGTGGCCAGATTCGCCAAAGCAGTAAAGTTTAATCGTCATGAACGCGTTCCTCCCAAGACGCGGGTTGCCTGCGTGAAAGGCGGGGGTTTTGCACCCCCGCGCCCCCGCAGAGTATTTTGAGAAAGATGAAGAGTGCGCCTTCCCATCATCTTTCCTAAAATACTCCCGCCGGAGGCCCCGGCCCGCTGAATGCGGGCCGCTGGCAGGACCGATCCTACCGCTTGCGGGCGTCAAGCTCGGCATTGAAAAGGCGCAGTCGGTGTCCAAGCGCCTCTGGATCGGTGATGCTGTCCCAATGTTCAAAGACAAAGCTCAACGCTTCACCTTCGTCCAGCCCAGCTGCAGTGGCGAACCGCTTGAGGCCCCTATATCCATCCTCTGTCATTGCAACAGGCAGGCGGCGGGTTAGGCGAAAACGTTTTGGCATTGAAGCAAAGACCGTATCTACGAACTTGGTATGAAGTTGTCTTTAACCGACATCACCTTGTCCTCAGAAATGTGTTGCGTCCAAAGCCATCACCGTGTCGGCGCCTGTTTCAATCCGCGCCAAATGCGTTGATGTCATAGGTAGCTGACGGGCCATATAGTAGCGCGCGGTTGCAATCTTTGTTTCGTAAAACGCCGTATCAGATGCGTTGGCATCCAGTGCTGCCTGTGCCGCCTTGGCCATGCGGGCCCACATGAAACCAAGACAAACATGTCCAAAAAGATGCATGAAGTCATAAGACCCGGACAGAGCGTGATTGGGGTTCTTCATGCCATTTTGCATGAAGAACATTCCGGCTGCTTGCAGATCTTTGGAGGCTGTCTTGAGAGGGCCAACAAATTCGGCCATGGCCTCATCCGTGTTATCTTTGCAGAAGTTCTTGATCATTTCAAAGAAGGCCATGACATGCTTGCCGCCATCCTGTGCCAACTTTCGACCAACCAGATCCAAAGCCTGAACACCGTTGGCGCCTTCATATATCATTGCGATCCGTGCATCGCGGGCGAACTGTGACATGCCCCATTCTTCGATATAGCCATGGCCGCCGTAGACCTGTTGTGCGGCAGTGGCCATTTCAAAGCCTTTATCTGTCAGGAAGCCTTTGATGACCGGCGTCATGAGAGAGATCATTCCGTCGGCATCTTTGTCCTGCGCACGATGGGCGTGATCGATCAGTGTCGCGCCCCAAAAGGTGAATGCCCTGGCGCCTTCGACAAAGCTTTTCTGATCCATCAGATTGCGTCGAATGTCAGGATGTACAATCAACGGGTCTGCCGGCCCATCGGGGTTTTTGTCGCCTGTCACATCGCGGCCTTGCAAGCGGTCCTTGGCATATTCCAATGCGTTCTGGTAAGCGATGTCTGCTTGTGCGTAGCCTTGCAGCCCGACACCCAGTCGAGCCTCGTTCATCATGGTGAACATTGCACGCATGCCTTTGTGTGCGTCCCCCAGCAGATAGCCCGTTGCTTCGTCATAGTTCATCACGCAGGTGGAGTTGCCGTGGATCCCCATTTTTTCTTCGATTTTTCCGCAGGTCACACCATTACGCGCACCCGGCGTGCCATCTTCGTTCAAGATGAATTTGGGTACAATGAACAGGGAAATACCCTTAACGCCGTCTGGGCCGCCTGGGATTTTTGCCAACACCAAGTGAATGATGTTGTCCGACATGTCGTGTTCACCCGCCGAAATGAAGATTTTTTGGCCTGAAATCTTGTAGGTTCCGTCATCTTGCGGAACCGCCTTGGTGCGCATGAGACCCAGATCGGTTCCGCAATGCGGCTCGGTCAGGTTCATCGTTCCGGTCCATTCACAGGTGACCAACTTAGGCAAATAGGCTGCCTTTTGAGCCTCCGAGCCATGTGCATGAATTGCCGAATAGGCACCGTGGGTCAGACCAGGATACATGTTGAAAGCCATGTTTGCGGCCGAAAACTGTTCGCCCACTGCTGTGGCGAGGACATAAGGCATGCCCTGGCCGCCATATTCGGGATCACAGTCAAGTGCTGTCCATCCACCTTCACGAATTTGATCGAAGGCCTCTTTGAAACCCTCGGGCGGACGAACGACACCGTTTTCCAGCACGCAGCCCTGTTGATCGCCCACAGCGTTGAGCGGATGGAGAACCTCTGTTGCGATCTTGCCCGCTTCGTCGAGAACCGCAGAGGTGAACTCTGCATCTAACTCGTCATAACCCGGCGTGGCGGACTGGCTTACGGACAGCACCTCGTGCAACACAAACTGCATGTCTTTCGTAGGGGCGGTATAGCTTGGCATCTGAGCACTCCCAAATCAGATGGTTATTCGGCGGCCTTCTTGGGGGAGATCATGGTTGTCAGAACCTTTTCCCCCCATTTCAGCTGTTCTTTCAGGTCTTCGATCGCGCTGTTCAGCTCATCGCGCTGGGCGATCATGTCATTCAGTCGTTGCAAGGCGATGTCATACGTCGCTTGCAGTTGGGTTTGTTGCTGGTCGCCCATATCGTACAGGTCCAGCAATTGACGGATCTCTTCCAGGCTGAATCCGAACCGCTTGCCGCGAAGGATCAACTTGAGCCGGGCGCGGTCGCGCTTTGTGAACAGACGCTTTTGACCTTCGCGGATCGGGAACAGCAGTTCCTTGGCTTCATAAAACCTCAGAGTGCGCGGTGTGACCCCAAAGGCCTCGCACATCTCGCGGATTGTCATCGTCTTGTCGTCAGTCATGCGACACTCCTGGCGTGATCAACGGATAAGCAGAAAATGATCAGCTGCAGTGTTCATACAATGGGAAAAATAGTTGACGTAAGTCATACGCCACGTCACTTTCAGGTTGACGTAAGATCAAGTAACGTAAGGCGGTGCCGTTCGAAACAATATGTCGCGTTATCCGTGGCAGCCCAGGGTCAGCGGTTCGCCAGCGACTCGGCCACCTCGTCGCGCAAGGCCTGCAATTCGTTCATTGCATCATCCAGTTGCTGTCGTTGCTCGCGCAATTCGCCCATCTGGCGGTCCGCCATGCTGATCCAGGTTTGCATCTGCGCCTCGGTGCCTTCGTGTTCGTAGATCAGCAGCCATTGGCGGATTTCTTCGAGCTGAAACCCGAATTTGCGGCCACGCAGGATCAATGTCATCCGTGCGCATTCCTTCGCACCGTAAAACCGCGACCGGCCGTCTCGTTCAGGTTGCAGCAGTTCGATATATTCGTAGTAGCGCAGCGTGCGCGGCGTCACGTCGAACTTGGCGCACATTTCCTTGAAGCTGAGGCGGGTGTCGTTCATGGCATCTCTCCTGTCACCCAACCTAGGGCGCATTCGCAAATTGGGCAACCGGACGTCTTGCAGTTGGCGGCGATTGAAGGCCATAAACCTGAAGAGTTGGGCGAGAGTGAGCATGACACCAGACAAGGCCAAGATTGCGCGCCATTTTATCGAGGCTATTCCGCACGCGCGGGCCTTGTCGATGGAGTTGACGTCCATCGGGGACGGAATGGCAGAGATCCGAATGCCTTTTGATGCGCGCCTGATTGGCGATCCTGAAACCGGCGTGATCCACGGCGGTGCGGTTTCAGCGCTGATGGACACGTGCGGCGGCGCGGCGGTCATGTGCCATCCGGCGGCGCCGGGTGGGACCGCGACAATAGACCTGCGCATTGACTATATGCGCGCCGCGACACCGGGACAGGCGATCGTGGCGCGGGCCACCTGTTACCATGTGACCCGATCCGTGGCCTTTGTGCGGGCCACCGCCTGCGATGGGGATACCGAGCATCCCGTGGCCACCGCTGCGGGGGCGTTTACGATTGAGGGTCGCCGCGATGGCCGCTAGACGCCCGGAACCGATGCAGGTTGTGAAACAGCGCCGAGACGCGGCCTTGCGCGCCGTGGCAGGGGGTGTGCCCTATATTCAATTTCTTGGGATTGCCTTTGACAGACGAGGCGATGAACTGACAGCGGTGCTGAACTTCGATGCTGACAAGCATATCGGAAATCCCTTGTTGCCGGCCATTCATGGTGGGGTCACGGCGGCCTTTCTTGAGGTGACGACAATCATTTCACTCAGTTGGTCGTATCTTTGGCAGGATATAGAAAGCGGCGCGATCACGCTTTCCGATCTGGAGGCCGGTCGCTTGCCACGTTTGCCAAAGACCATTGATTTTACCGTCGACTATCTGCGCTCTGGCCTGCCGCGTGATGCCTATGCGCGGGCACGCATCTCTCGGGCGGGGCGGCGTTATGCGTCTGTGCAGGCAGAGGCTTGGCAGGACAATCGCGATCGTCCCTTTGCGCAGGCCACTGGGCATTTTGTGATGCCTCGAACGGATGACTGAACCGAACCTGACCCATCGGCGTATCCTTCGAACGGCGCTGCCGATTGTTCTGGCCAATGCCACCGTCCCGATACTGGGTGCGGTTGATACCGGTGTGGTGGGCCAACTGGGTGAGGCGGCGCCGATTGGGGCCGTGGGGATCGGCGCGATCATTCTGACCTCTATTTATTGGGTGTTCGGGTTTTTGCGCATGGGGACCGTGGGTTTGACCAGCCAGGCGGTGGGCAGTGGCGATAACGCCGAGGTCGTCGCCCTTTTGACGCGTGCGCTGATGATCGGGCTCTGCGGCGGGGGACTAATTCTTGTTCTGCAAACACCGCTATTCTGGGCGGCGTTCCAGATCTCGCCGGCGTCGGAAGAGGTCGAGGGGTTGGCGCGCCGTTACATGCAAATACGGATCTGGTCTGCTCCTGCTGCCATCGCCATTTATGGCTTGACTGGCTGGCTGATTGCACAAGAGAGAACACGGGCCGTATTGGTTCTACAGCTTTGGATGAATGGTCTGAACATCGCGTTGGACCTGTGGTTCGTGCTGGGCTTGGACTGGGGTCTAGAGGGCGTGGCCTGGGCGACACTCCTGGCCGAGTACAGTGGCTTTGCCCTCGGTCTTTGGCTCTGCCGAACGGCCTTTGGGGGGACAGCTTGGCGCGCATGGGATCGGATCCTTGACCGGGCCAAGCTGGTTCGCATGATGCGCGTGAACCGCGATATCCTGGTCCGGTCCCTTTTGCTGGAAGCAATCTTTGTATCCTTCCTTTTCCTGGGATCGGATTTTGGCGATGTGACGCTGGCTGCCAACCAGGTTTTGCTGCAGTTTCTGCATGTCACGGGATATGCCATGGATGGGTTTGCCTTTACCGCAGAGGCACTGGTTGGGCGGGCTTATGGCGCCAAGGCACGGGATCAGTTGCGGCGCGCGGCGGTCATGACAACCGGTTGGGCGCTTGGTTTCAATATTGTGATGGCGCTGTGTTTTGCGCTGTTGGGAGGTCTGCTGATCGATGTGATGGCAGATGTGCCGAGCGTCCAATCCGAAGCGCGGGTCTATCTTCCTTATATGGTCGCTGTGCCGATCCTTGGCGTCGCAGCCTGGATGCTGGATGGTATTTTCATCGGCGCAACACGCGGGGCGGACATGCGCAATATGATGATGGTGAGTTTTGTCGTGTATTGCATCGCGGCTTCGGGTTTGGTTCCGACCTTTGGCAATCACGGATTGTGGATGGCGTTGTTGATCAGCTTTGTTGCACGCGGGGTCACGTTGGGCGCCCGCTATCCGGCATTGGAGCGATCAGCGCAAGCGTAAACCGTGTGCACCCGCTGCACATGCCGGACACCGTGTGCTGCGGGGGGCCTCCGGCGGGAGTATTTGCCAGAAAGATGAGGGGTGTTACAGAATGGTCAGAGCTGTTTCGGGTGGGCGGCCGATGATGGCCCTGCCGTTGGCAAACAGAATGGGACGTTCGATCAGCCTGGGATGATGTGCCATTGCCTCTATGAGGGTGGTGTCTTGGCTGTCTAGGGTTAGCCCGAGCTCTTTGAAAAGTGTCTCGTTGGGGCGCATCATTCCGATCGGGCGGACCCTGAGAAGGCTGAGCGCTGTTTCGATTTCGGCGCGGGTTGGTGCATTTTCAAGATAGCGGCGTTCATGAACCTCGTGGCCGGTTTTTCGCAAAAGTGCGAGGACTTGGCGGGATTTGGAACACTTGGGATTGTGCCACAGGAGGATCATGACCAATCCTGGATGCCGGTGCCTGTGGCCTCAGAGATATTTGCGAAACCGTCGCGAACCAGCAATGTTTCAAGGCCGGTCGCAATGTCGTTGACCAGTGACAGGCCGGAGTAGACCATTGCTGTGTACAGTTGCACAGCGCTGGCGCCTGCGCGGATCTTTTCGTAGGCTTGGTGCGCGTTGCTGATGCCGCCGACGCCGATCAAGGGGATCTGGCCGTTTGTCAGGGACGCCAGCCTGGCTAGAACACGGGTTGATTTGTCAAACAACGGTTGGCCTGAGAGACCGCCTTTTTCCCCGGCATGTCGCGAGAGCAGGCCGTCACGTGCAAGTGTTGTATTGGTGGCGATGATGCCAGAGACGCCGCTTGCAAGTGCCACCTCTGCCACGTCTTTCAATCCCCTTGCATCGAGGTCTGGAGCGATTTTCAGGAAGACCGGGATTTGCGAAGGCAGGCCTTTCTGCGCCTCCATCACACCAGCGAGCAAAGCGGCGAGCGCGTCTTTGCCCTGAAGGTCGCGCAGGCGTTCTGTGTTTGGAGAACTGACATTCACGGTTGCGAAATCGATGTATGGTCCGCAGTGGGTCAGCACCGTGGTAAAATCTGCGGCGCGATCGGTACTGTCCTTGTTGGCACCCAGGTTGAGGCCGGTGATCATTTGACTGGGGCGCGTGCGCAGGCGGCGGGCCATTGCCTCCATCCCGTCATTGTTGAACCCAAAACGGTTGATGGCGGCTTTGTCCTCGGTCAACCGAAACAGCCGCGGCTTTGGATTGCCTGGCTGCGGACGCGGCGTGGTGGCACCGACCTCGACAAAGCCGAAACCGGCGCGTTCCAATCCGTGCAGCGCTGTGGCGTTCTTGTCAAAGCCCGCCGCCAAGCCCACCGGATTTGCCAGGCCAAGGCCTGCGATCGACGTGCGCAGACGCTCTGAGGTGACCAGCCCGGGTGAGGGGGCGAGGCCAAGGCGCAGAGCCGCCAGAGCGATGCCATGAGCCCGCTCTGGGTCAATTGCGCGCAAGAGGCCAAGGCCGGCCGACTCCAGAACGGTCATCCGAAGGTGTCTCCGGTTTCTGATGGGCCTGTGCGGATCAACCGCGAGGTTCTGACGGCCGCTTGCCGGTGCACGACTGCTGTGCGGTAGTCCGGGTCCGTGACCATTTGCAAAAACGCGTGGGCAGAGGGGTAGCGTGCGATGAAAATGTGATCCCAATGCTCATCCTGTGGGCCGATAAGGGTGGTTCGGAATTTGCCGCGCCACAGGATGCTGCCTTTGACTTTCTTGAGGATCGGTGCAGTTTCAGCGCCGTAGTTCGAATAGGCTTCCGCGCCGCTTAGTCCCTGGTCCGCCAAGGAGTGGCCGGCGGGATACATGGCTGTGTCGCGCAGAGCGACGAGGTTGAGCATTTCAAGGGGTTCGTCGCGGTCAAGCTTTTTGAACACGTCGAATTGTGCGCGGGTCGGATCAATGTGACCGGTAGCTTTTTCTGGGAACACGTGGACCCCATCGATCCATGGCAAGGGTTCAAACGCGGCAACGTTTTCCAATCGAAGCGGCCCATAAAGGTGAGGGAACAGCGCGCCGCCACGTGATGGCTCCCATCGAAGGGCAGGGCCCAGGCTTTGCGTATCAAGGGTCAGCAGCATCAGATCCCGGGCGCCCGCAAAGTGCTTGGCCGCGGTTTCTGCCGCCTGATCAGCAGTTGAAAAGTGCACAAAGCCATCTTCAACATCAACAGGCGCGCCAGGCGTTTCGCCCGCAGCGACCAGCTTTTCCCATTCAGCGCTGCGAAGAATTTTATAGATCAACATGCCTCACGTGATGCCCGCCGCAGTCTTTGGCGTCAAGACGCCAAACCTGTCATGCGCGCGTCATCTTACCTAGGATAAACGTTGTCCCAAGCCCGGGCTTCATTTAGCCTTGGACCACCAATAAGGGGAATGACAATGACAAAACGTTTTCTCGCAGGTGCCGCTGCAATTGCAATGAGCACAGGCATGGCCCAAGCGGATTACTCGCTGACCATCCTACACACCAATGATTTTCACGCTCGGTTTGAACCGATCAGTAAATATGACAGTGGCTGTTCTGCCGAATCGAACGCCGAAGGCAAGTGCTTTGGCGGATCGGCCCGCCTGATGACTGCGATCAATGACGCAAAGGCGCGTTCGGATAACTGGGTTCTGCTGGATGGCGGTGACCAGTTTCAAGGCACGCTTTTCTTTTCCTATTACAAGGGAAAGCTTGCGGCTGAGATGATGAATCAGATGGGCTATACGGCGATGACCGTCGGCAACCACGAGTTCAACCACGGCCCCGAAGTGCTGCGCGGTTTCATTGACGCGGTTGAGTTTCCTGTCCTGATGTCGAATGCCGACTACACCGGTGAGCCGAGCTTGCAGGACGCCCTTATCAAGTCGACTGTGATTGAACAGGCGGGTGAAAAGGTCGGCCTTATCGGTCTGACGCCGCAAAGCACGGCAGAGTTGTCCTCACCTGGTCCCAACGTGATCTTCAGTGATCCCGCGCCGGCGGCCCAGGAACAGGTTGACAAGCTGTTGGCAGAAGGCGTGAACAAGATCATCCTGCTGTCGCACTCGGGCTATGAGATCGACAAGTACATCGCCGACGCGACAACGGGTATCGATGTGATCGTGGGTGGCCACTCGAACACCTATCTAAACAGCAACGATGAAAAGGCAGCGGGTCCTTATCCTACGGTTCAGAATGGTGTGCCGATTGTTCAGGCCTACGCATACGGCAAGTATCTGGGCGAGCTGAACGTCACTTTCGACGACGAGGGCAACGTGCTTGAGGCGTCAGGCGGCCCGATCTTGATGGATGCGTCGGTGACGGAAAATGACGCAGTCAAGGCGCGGATTGCCGAGGCAGCAAAACCTCTTGAAGAGATCCGGAATACCGTGGTTGCCGAAGCGGCCGAAGCGATCGAGGGCAACCGCAGCTTTTGTCGTGCCGTCGAGTGCCAGATGGGCAACCTGATCACCGACGCCATGTTGGACCGCGTCAAGGATCAGGGCATCGACATTGCCTTTCAGAACGGGGGGGGGATCCGGGCATCGATTGACGCCGGAGAGGTCACTATGGGCGAGGTCCTGACCGTGCTGCCTTTCCAGAACACGCTGTCGACATTCCAGGTGACCGGTGCAACCATGCTCGCGGCATTGGAAAACGGTGTCAGCCAGATGGAGGAAGGTGCAGGCCGGTTCCCACAGGTCGCAGGGATGACCTTTACCGTTGACCCGGCGGCAGAACCCGGAAGCCGGATTTCCGATGTGATGGTTGGCGGTGCGCCCATCGAGATGGAGACGGTCTATGGCGTTGTGTCAAACAATTACGTGCGCAATGGGGGCGATGGCTACAAGATGTTCAAAGATGCGATGAACGCCTATGATTATGGCCCGGATCTCGCGGATGTCACGGCCGAGTTCCTCGCCAAGATGGGACCCTACAAGCCCTATCTGGAAGGCCGGATCACGGTGAAGTAAGTCTGCGATAATTTGCAGATTGAGGGCGCGTCCTGTCCGGGGCGCGCCATTTTCATGGGCAAAGCCTGTCGGGGACGCGCTGTTCATGCGCCTGTCTGGCAAGGCCGACCGGATCGCGGTGCAGAGGGTCTTTATGTGGCGCGGATGGCTGTATGGACTGAAAAATGTGGGGCAACGGAATGTGTGGACGATTTGTGATGACGCTTCCGACTGACGCCATGGCGGCGCTTTTCGACGCGGCGCCGGCGAATGATCTTCCCGACAGTCCCAATTTCAATGTCTGTCCAACCATGGACGTTCACGCAGTGCATGTGATTGAGGGGCGGCGTCGGCTTGTTCCGATGCGGTGGGGATTTCTTCCGTCCTGGTACAAGGCGCCGAATGCCGGACCTTTGTTGATCAACGCGCGGGCCGAAACCCTGGCTGAAAAGCCCGCCTTCAAGACTGCCTGCCGCACGCGGCGATGTGTGATTCCGGCCACCGGATTTTATGAATGGACCAAGGATCAGGATGGCAAGCGCCTGCCATGGTACATTTCACGTGCAGATGGCCAGCCACTGATGTTTGCCGCTGTCTGGCAGGACTGGGCCGCTGGTGATCTTGTGTTTCGGACCTGTGCCATGGTCACTACCGCAGCCAATGAACAGATGGCGCGGATACACCACCGGATGCCGGTGATCCTGCAACCGTCTGACCTGTCGTTGTGGCTGGGCGAGGCGGGGCACGGGGCTGCAAGGCTGATGCGGGCTGCGCCCGAAAACGCACTCGTTTGGCATCGGGTCGCTTTGGCAGTGAACTCGAACCGCGCCACCGGCCCGGATTTGATCCAGCCCATTAGCCTTGACTGACCCAAAAGGTCCGTGCCGAGGCCCGTTGCTTTTGGGTCGTTCCATCAAACAACGGTCATCTGGGCATGGCGGGGTCAGACACCGGGACCGGCCACCAAGGGGGAAGAACGCGCGCCTCTTCCCCGTGACGTTTCAATCCCGCATCCCCACATCCTGACCGACACCAACGCAAGCATGAACTCATTGCGACGCAAAAGGATGCCACGATGCCAGCAGACAAGGTCATGGCCCCCAAGCCGACACAATCGTTGTTCCCATTGTCACCGCAGGCCCTGCGACGTCTGTTAGCGGGACTTTGATCCCTGGCCCAAGATCCGCGCTGCCACCTGGGGGCGCCGGAGTGTGATGTAACGAGTTCCAGGCAGATCCGGCCAGAGCCGGGTCTGCCCTTTGTGTTCAGACCCTCTTCTGTTGCGGCAGTTTTTGCCGCCAGAACCGCAGAGTAAGCAGCACTGCAGCCACGCTTAACCCCAGCACCAGCCCCATCCAAACGCCGATCCCGCCCCAGTCAAAGGCAAAGCCGAACAGCAGGCAGGCCGGAAGCCCGACCAGCCAATAGGCAATTGCGGCCATGATCATTGGCAAGCGAGTGTCTTGCAAACCACGCAACAACCCCAGCGCAATGGCTTGCGCGCCGTCAACCAACTGAAATAGCGCGGCCATGGCCAGCAAGCCGGCCCCAATGGCAAGAATTTGGGGCAGGGCGGGTTCGTTGCTGTCGACGAACAGGCCGATCAGTGCCTCGGGAATGCTGAGAAAGACACCAATAGTGATCAGTGATACCGCCACCGACAGGCCTGTCACGGCGATGCCCCCGCGGGCAAGGTTTTCTGCATCACGACGCCCAAGGGCATTGCCGGATCGTATGGTGGCCACATTGGACAGACCCAGGTGCACCATGAAAGTGGCCGACGTCAATTGCAGCGCAATCCCATGCGCGGCAAGCGGGATCGTCCCCAACCAGCCCATCAAAATGGCAGACGAGGCGAACAGTCCCACTTCACTCAGATTTGTCAGCCCAATGGGCCATCCCAATTGGAAAACCCGCCGCATCATTTCGGCGTCAATACGCCAGAACCGTTGGAACAATCGCTCTTGTGGCAGAGTGATCTGGATATAAGCGATACACCCCACAAGCGACAGGCTGTTTGTCAAAAGGGATGCCCAGGCCGCGCCGCGAATGCCCAACTCTGGCGCGCCCCAGTTTCCGAAAATCAAGGCGTAGTTGAGCAGCGCGTTCATGATGGCGGCCCCAACGGTGATCCACAGCACGATTTGCGTGCGCTCCAGCGCTGCAAGATAGCTTTTCAGAACCAGAACGCTCAGCGAGGGTACAACACCCCAGCCGGCAATGCGCAAATAGACCTGTGCGGCCTCTGCCAGTTCAGGCTTTTGGCCAAGCGCCAAAAGTGGGATCTTGGCCCATAGCAAAAAGGGCAACACCGCGGCCGAATATGCCAGCGACAGCCACAGTCCCATTCGCGTTGCCCGGCGGCATTGCACTTGATCACCCCGTGCGTGAAACTGCGCCACCATCGGCATGACCGCCCAGGCGAATCCGCCACCCATAAGGAACAACACGAAAAACCAGCTGTTGGCCAAGGTCAGCGCAGCCAGTTCGTCGACGCCGTACCAGCCCAGCATGACCGTGTCGGTCAAACCGATGGAAAACTGTGCAAGGTGTCCACCGATCAAAGGCAGGCCCAGCACCAGAACCGCCCGGACATGTTCCGGGTATGTACGCGCATGAGATTTCATTCTGCCGCATTACTGGGCAAATCGGCCTTCGCAAAGCCTTGATGCGTACCGATACAATTTTGATCAACCTGCTTTGGCTGCGATCAACACGTTCTCGAGCCGAAAAATCTGAACGATCGCGACTTTGGGTCAGGCCCGCTCCGCTGGCGCTAGGTGCCTTGTGCCCTAGAGCGGCGGACGGTGCGGGCTGCACACCTGGTTGTTCCTGCGCCACGGGGGCGCTTGAGAATGCCTGTGCCGGCGGCTAACGGCCTACTTGGTAATGCTGGCCCAAAATCGACATCAGCTGGTCGAATAAGGACAAGCCCGCGAGCACAGACAGGCAGATGGATGTGCCATGCGCCTTTTGATCTCTTTGACAGCTCTTTTTCTGTCCGTCATTTTGTTACAGCTCAGCTCTGGTGGCGTCGGGCCTTTGGACGCCCTGTCCGGGATCCAGTTGGGGTTTTCGACCACCCAAATCGGTTTGTTGGGATCGGCCCATTTCTTTGGGTTCTTCATTGGGTGTTGGTGGGCGCCCCGATTGCTGGGCACTGTGCGGCATGCCCGAACCTTTTCGGTTTTTGCGGCTCTTGGCGCTATTGGGCTGCTGGCGCATATGATCGTCATTGATCCCTATGCATGGGCCTTGATGCGGGTGGCCAGCGGGATTTGCGTTGCAGGATGCTATACCGTCATTGAAGCTTGGATGAATGCCAAGGTCAGCAACGAAAGCCGTGGCCGCACGATGGGGATTTACCGACTTGCCGATCTGGGGGGATCGCTTGTCTCGCAATTGTTGATTTCGGTTCTGGAACCGGCCAGCTATGTGTCCTACAACCTATTGGCGATTTTGTGCTGCGCCACGCTGCTGCCTCTGGCGTTAACTTCGGCCAGTCAGCCAGAGGTGCCCAAGGCGCCGCGGCTTCGGCCCTGGCTGGCGGTTGAGCGTTCGCCCCTCGCTGTGCTGGGGGTTGTGGTCGCTGCTTTGTCGGGGGCGGCGTTTCGGATGGTCGGTCCGATTTATGGCCAAGAGGTCGGTTTGCGTCCGGAACAAATCGCGATTTTTCTAGCGTCGTTCGTGGCCGGTGGGGCGTTGATCCAGTATCCAGCCGGGTGGATCGCAGACAAATATGATCGCCGCTGGGTGTTGGTCGGCTTTTCGGTGGCGGCCATCGCAAGCTGCATAGGCACTGCCGTTCTGACCGGATTGACCAGCACCCAGGTCATGCTGACGGCCCTCATCTTTGGCATGACAACCTTTCCCATTTACTCAATTTCCAGCGCGCATGCCCATGATTTTGCTGCCAGCGATGAACGGGTTGAGTTATCGGCCGCACTGATGTTTTGGTTCGCAACAGGGGCAATCGCCGCCCCCTATGCGGCGTCGGAACTGATCGACACTTTCGGAGCGCCCGCGCTTTTTGTGATGATCGCGTTCGGGCACGCTGGGCTGATCGTCTTTGGCCTTTTGCGTATGAACGTGCGCCCAACCTTGGCCAAACGCACGCCCTATGTCTATGCGCCGCGCACCAGTTTCACGATTGGGCGATTGCTGGGCCGGTCGCGTGACAAGAAAGATCGGTCATAGCACAAAATCGTCACTGGTCAGGGTTGAGACAGCGCGCAGGATGGTAAAGGCATCTTCCGAGCCGTCCCCGTCCGCGTCAAAGCGGACAATGGCATGACCGGCTGCATTTACTGTAAAGCGGATTTCCATATCCCCGGCGCCGCTGAAGGCAGCGCCACCAATAAAGCTAAAGGCCTCATCAGGGTTGATCGCCGAAACATCGAGTATGTCGACCCCACGCTGAAATCCCTTGATCGTGTCGGCAGTGGCAGTGGTTGAACCTGTCTCTGCGATGTCTTCCCAGACAAAGGTGTCTGCGCCCAAACCGCCGGTCATGTTGTCACGGCCGATACCTCCGACAAGGGTGTCATCGCCTTCCTGGCCGAACAGGGTGTCATTGTCGTCACCCCCTTCCAGGATGTCATTGCCAGAACCGCCGCGCAGAGTGTCCGAGCCAGCATCGCCAAGCACTTCGTCGTCGCCTGAATTGCCGTTCAAAGCGTCCTCGTCATCGCCGCCTTCGATCTGGTCGTCTCCACCGCCTCCGTTGATTGTATCAAGTCCCGCGGACCCCTCCAGAACATTGTTCCCGGCATTGCCCGATATGGTGTTGTCGAGGTCATTTCCTTCGACCACGAAGTCGCCGTCTCCTTGCAAGAAAAAGCGCTCGATCCCGTCGAATTCACCCGAGCTGAGCACGTCGGTGCGCGCAATGACGGTATCCAAACCGCTGCTGTCAATGATCGTCGTGTCACTTTGGTCGATCAGGTACTTGTCATCCCCGGATCCGCCAAGCACTCTGCCCAGCACTTCGCCACCAAAGCCGCGGAATACGTCGTCACCGCTGCCCAGCGAGACGTCCCCATCGATAATCCCGGTGTTGATGGCGCGGTCCTCGCCGGACGCCAGTTTTATATCGCCTGCAATCGTTCCGGTGTTCACCACGACGTCAACGGTGTTTTTGGTTGAAATCGCGCTTCCGGATGCGGACAGCTGACCGTGATTTTCAAGCCGGAAAACGGAGTCCCTGTCATTCCCTCCGTTGGTTGTATAGCTATACCCGATGACCACAATCGCACCGCCAAGGTTGGATTGCATGATCCCAGTCTCGCCGTTGTAAAGACTGAAACGGCCAGCGAAATTTTCTACAACCACTGCCGTGTTGCTCGGATTATGAACTGAAACCACTCCGTGATTGCGAATGTCGATGTCATTTGTGGATCCGTCCGTTACCGAGTTTTGGGGTCCCGACAAATTGATTGCAGCACCGCCGAACGACAGGATTTCACCGTGGTTTTCAATCGTGTAGTCGTATCGTGCGGGGTTTGGAACATTCGGGCCGTTGGCATCGCCCAAGCGTCCAGTAATTCCAAATGAGGTTGTTGCCGAAACAGATCCGGTATCGCCAACAAAGACACTGCCGCCATGTTGTTCTAGGCCGAGCCTGATCCCCGTTGTCTGACCATGAATGACACCATGTACGATAGCATTTCCGCTAGAGGTGAAATACGCGCCGAACTCATTTGTGCTGATCAGCGATATACCGTCCTGCACATAAAGCGTATCATCTGTGCCGACGACGGTAATTGCCGTGCCTGGGCCGATACTGTCAAAAAGCGGTACAATGGTCGCCATTCTTGATCTCCTGAACGCATATTTTTGCCAAGCGGCCTAGCTTTTGGTCAATGCGAGGCGCCAGACACTGCTGAAATTGTCTCGTTAACTCTATCAAATGAACGGTGATTCGGGCAGTTTTAAGCCCGTTTTTGTCCTGCGGAGCGATGTTTCGGCAAAACAGGTGAGCGTTGGCTATGCGTTTTCCGCGTAAATGAGGGTGGGGGCGTTGATCATGGCCATGTCCGCGCGACACAGGATGTTTGGAAATCGCCACTTGGGTCAGGTTTTGGTCATGCCCCTGGCCAGAGCCGCTTGAGCTTGGCAAAACGGGCCAGGAGGTGCCCAATCCACTGGCCCTTGGCGCGCGCATGGGTTAGAGCATCGGCAAGTTCAGGACAGGACCCGATATGACCCGGCATCTGATCACCTCTGCAATCCCCTATATCAACGGGATCAAGCACCTTGGAAATCTGGTAGGCAGTCAATTGCCTGCGGATTTGTACGCCCGCTATCAGCGCGCGCGCGGCAACGAGGTGCTGTTTCTGTGCGCCACAGACGAACACGGCACACCCGCCGAGCTGGCGGCTGCCAAGGCGGGGCAGCCAGTGGCTGAATATTGTGCCGAGATGCACAAGATACAGTCCGAGATTGCAGACGGCTTTCGCCTTTCGTTTGACCATTTTGGCCGCAGCTCAAGTGAGCAGAACAAGGCGTTGACTCAGCACTTTGCCGGTGTGCTGGCCGCGAACGACCTGATCCGCGAGGTCAGCGAAACGCAGATGTATTCCCCTTCGGACGGCCGCTATCTGCCGGACCGCTACATTGAGGGCACCTGCCCGAATTGCGGGTTCGAAAGCGCCCGCGGGGACCAGTGTGACAATTGCACCAAGCAGTTGGACCCGGTGGATCTGATCAATCCCTACTCAACGATTTCCGGCGCGACCGATCTTGAGATGCGCGAAACCAAGCACTTGTATCTGCGCCAGTCGCAGATGAAGGATCAACTGGACGCCTGGATCGACAGCAAGGCTGACTGGCCTGTGCTGACCACCTCGATTGCCAAGAAATGGCTGCACGATGGCGATGGTCTTCAGGACCGCGGGATCACCCGCGACCTGGAGTGGGGCGTGCCGGTGAAAAAGGGCGATGCAGATTGGCCGGGCATGGAAGACAAGGTCTTTTACGTATGGTTCGACGCACCGATTGAATACATTGCCTGTTCGCAGGAATGGGTCGACGCTGGAAAAGGTGACAATTGGCAGCGCTGGTGGCGCACCGATGCGGGTGCGGATGACGTGCGCTATACCCAGTTCATGGGCAAGGATAACGTCCCGTTTCACACGCTGAGCTTTCCCTCGACGATCCTTGGATCCGGTGAGCCGTGGAAGCTTGTCGACTACATCAAATCGTTCAACTATCTCAACTACGAAGGCGGCCAGTTCAGCACATCGCGCGGGCGCGGAGTGTTCATGGATCAAGCGCTTGAGATCCTGCCTGCCGACTATTGGCGCTGGTGGCTTCTGAGCCATGCGCCCGAAAGCAGCGATAGCGAATTCACTTGGGAAAACTTTCAAAGCTCGGTGAACAAGGATCTTGCTGATGTTCTGGGCAACTTTGCCAGCCGTGTGACAAAGTTCTGCCGCTCGAAGTTCTCCGAAGCGGTCCCCGAGGGGGGCGAAATGGGTGCGCGGGAGGCAAAGCTTTTTGCCGACATCGAGGCAGGTCTGCAAGACTACGAAGCCCAGATGGAGGCGATGGAGGTTCGCAAATCAGCGGCCGCCCTGCGCGCACTCTGGGTCATGGGCAACGAGTACCTGCAAGAGGTCGCGCCTTGGTCCACAATCAAGGAGGACCCGGCGCAGGCGGCCTTGCAGATCCGGCTTGGTTTGAACCTGATCCGTTTCTACGCCGTGATATCTTCGCCCTTTATTCCGGACGCAAGTGCCTCCTTGTTGACGTCGATGCAAACGCAAGAGCAGGCCTGGCCTGACGATGTCGCGATGGCATTGACTGCCTTGCCGGCTGGGCATGCCTTCACCGTGCCTGAGGTGACGTTCCGCAAGATCACCGATGCAGAGCGCGAAGATTGGCAGACCCGCTTCGCTGGCATCCGAACCTAAGCCGATCTTTGGCCTTGGATGCTGGCCGTGCTGTTTTGGTGCGAACTGGCGCAGGGCTCTGAACGGCAATAAAGGTTGCAGGGATCACCTGTAAGAGGCGCCCGGGACGTGCCAGCCCATGTGGCAGCACGTTGACCAATTGTGTAGATCGCAGGAGGGCGTTTGCCGGCGGCCAGTCCTGCCGCTGCTTTTGCAGATGACGCGTGTGTTGGGCAAAACAGCTACAAGCGGTGATTGTTCATCGGGACTGTGCGCGATGCGGATCTGTCCTTGCATGAGCACCACGCAGCCACAGGACAGGACCGCGACCCCATAGCGGGCCTGGGGCGATCTCGGGCTTGGTGCGAAATCCTCTTTCACGTTCCCTGTGTCCCATGCCAGTGTGCCCACAAAGGAGATCGGCTTCATGGCAATCACAACCTGCGTTTTTGACGCCTACGGCACACTTTTTGATGTCGCCGCTGCCGCACGGGTTCTGGCGGCACAGCCGGGCCGGGACGCCCTTGGCAAGGTCTGGCCCCAGCTGGCAGACGATTGGCGGATGAAACAACTGCAATACACATGGCTTCGGGCAATCACCAACGCCCATACTCCGTTTTGGGATGTGACCAAGGATGGGTTGGACTGGGCGCTTGAACGGCAGGGCCTGCATCAGGATCCGGAACTGCGCGAGTCGCTTTTGGCGCTTTACTGGGAACTTCCGGCCTACAAAGAGGTGCCCTTCATGCTGGCCAAGCTGAAAGCTGCCGGAAAAACCTGCGCAATCTTGTCGAATGGCAGCCCCGACATGCTGGAAGGCGCTGTCGACAGCGCTGGCCTCGAGCCTTACCTTGATGCTGTCTTGTCCGTAGAGAGCGTCGGAATCTTCAAGCCAGCATCAAAGGTCTATGATCTGGTCGAACGCCAGTTTGGCTGCGCGCGAGACGATGTTCTGTTCGTGTCGTCCAACGGCTGGGATGCTGCCGGGGCATCGGCCTATGGCTTCACCACGCTGTGGGTGAACCGTACGGGCGATCCCATGGATCGTCTGCCGGGCACTCCGGCGCATGTGTTGCCTGATCTTGCAACGGTCCCGGAGCTTGTCGCCTGATGCCGCGCTTTGTGACATCAGACGGGGTTTCGCTGTTCTATCGCGACAGCGGAGAGGGCCTGCCCGTTCTGGCGTTGTCGGGCCTGACCCGCGATGGTCAGGACTTTGACTATGTGGCGCCATATCTGCGGAATGTGCGGTTAATCCGGCTGGATTATCGCGGGCGGGGGCAGTCTGACTGGGCCGATCATGCCAGCTACACCCCCCCGATTGAGGGCCGCGACGCGCTTGAATTGCTGGATCATCTTGACCTCGAGAAAGCCGCCATTCTGGGCACCTCACGCGGGGGGCTGATTGCCATGGGCCTTGCCGCTGTGGCCCGGCCAAGGCTGCTGGGTGTGGCGCTCAATGACATCGGTCCTGAAATCGCGCCAAGTGGCTTGGACGTGATCATGGGATATTTGGGGCGCAACCCCGCGTGGAAGACGATGGACGAGGCAGTGGCCAAGCGGCCTCTTGTGATGAAGGGCTTTGCCAATGTGCCTGAAAGCCGCTGGCGAACCGAAGTGGCACACCTGTACCGCGAGGGTCCTTCGGGGCTGACAATCCCGTATGATCCGGGCTTGCGTGATGCGGTGCTCGCCGCAGCGGGCCAGCCTGCACCGGATCTCTGGCCATTCTTCGATGCCCTTGCCGGGCTTCCCTTGGTCACCATTCGCGGCGCCAATTCGGATCTATTATCGCCCGAGACGATGGCTGAAATGGCCCGCCGCCGACCCGACATGATCGTCGCCGAGGTGCCCGATCGTGGTCACATTCCCTTTCTTGATGAGCCCGAGGCTCTGGCTGCATTGGCCCTCTGGTTGGAGCAGATGAGATGAATATTGAGATGATTGAGGCTGCAGCTGCGCGGTGTGCGGGGCACATTCGCAAGACGCCTTTGATCCACTCGCCATTCCTTGATGAAATTGCCGGGCGTCGCGTCTGGGTCAAGCCAGAGTGCCTGCAGCATACGGGCAGCTTCAAGTTTCGGGGCGGCTGGTCGGCTGTTTCGGCCTTGGCCCCCGATGACCGCGCCCGCGGTGTGATCGCCTTTTCCAGCGGCAACCACGCGCAGGGCGTCGCAGCGGCGGCGCGTGGGCATGGCATCCCTGCTGTGATCGTGATGCCGCGGGATGCGCCGCAACTCAAGATTGACAATACCCGTGCCTTGGGGGGCGACGTGGTGCTGTACGATCGCGCTGGCGGCGAAAGTCGCGAAGAAATCGGCGCTGCGTTGGCCAAGGATCGGGGTTTGACGCTGATCCGCCCCTATGACGAACCTCAGGTCATTGCCGGTCAGGCGACCACCGGACTTGAGATCGCCGAGCAGGCCGCCGCAGAGGGCATCACACGCGCCGAGGTGCTGGTGTGCTGTGGCGGGGGTGGATTGACCTCTGGCATTGCGCTGGCGCTTGCGGCACGCGCGCCGGGCATGACCGTCCGGCCTGTTGAACCCGAGGGATTTGACGATGTCACGCGGTCCCTCGCAACGGGAAAGATTCAAAGCAACCTTGGCCCACAGATGGGGCTGTGTGACGCAATCCTGACACCCCAGCCGGGGACCATGACCTTTCCGATCATGTCGCGTTTGTGCGGTCCCGGTCTTGTGGTCACTGATGCACAGGTGCGAGAGGCCATGCGCCTCGCCTTTCTTCGCCTCAAGGTCACTCCAGAACCTGGGGGGGCCGTTGCATTGGCAGCAGCGCTGTTCCACCATGACGCGATCGCAGGTGATGCTGTCATCCTAACGATTTCAGGCGGGAACGTGGACCCTGCGGTCTTTGCCCGCATTCTGTCCGAAGGAGAGGTCGCATGACTGATGTCACCATAGCGAGTTTCAACGTCAAGAACCTGATCGGGGCCGAGAAAGAGTACTACCGGTTTCAAAGCTACACCCCTGAGGAATACGCCTGGAAAAAGGATTGGCTGGCAGATCAAATCCTGACAATGGATGCCGACGTCATCGGCTTTCAGGAGATTTTCGAAGAGACCGCCCTGCGCGACGTGATCGCCGAGGCCGATGTTCGCGGCGCGGCGTTGAACGATGCCACCATCCCCGATCGATCCAAGCGGTATCACAAAAAGGCGATTTTCCGAAAGTTGGCCTATGACGCCTATAGCGACGCAGCCCTGGCCTTTGCGCCCAATGCCGCAGACACGGGCGAACCGGGCCAGCGCCGTCCAGGCGTCGCCGTGTTGTCGCGCCTTGGATTCGTTGGCGCCCCTGAAATCATCCAGGATCTGGCTGACCCCTTGGTGATCCCGTTTCAGCCGTTGCGAGGCCTTGATGCCGCTGACGCCGGCAGTTTCACGCTGAGGCGTATCTCGCGCCCGATCCTGAAGGTGCGCATTCCAATGGGTCAGGCCACCGTCACTGTGTTCAACTGCCACCTCAAGTCAAAGTTGGGCGAATTTTTCACCCCCGAAGGTGAAGAGACGCCCCCCGAAGCCGACCTGACCCGCTATGATCCCCTGGGCCGGGCTCTGGGCGCTTTGCGAGCCGCACTGCGCAGGATGGCAGAGGCCTGGGTGCTGCGAAAAGAGATTGTTGCAGAGCTCGACAAGGGGCGACCGGTGATTGTCATGGGGGATTTCAATGACGGGGAACACGCGGTCAGTTCCGAGATTGTCTCGGGGGAGGCGCCGTTCAAGAACTATGCCTGGATGCTGCGCCATGATGCCCGGCATGGCAATGACCGCTACACCAGCGGCGAAAACCGGCAGATCACAGAGGCGGTCGAAAGCCTGCGCCTGCATTCGGCGGAAAAGCTATTCGTACGCAAGTCTCTGCGCGATATGGTCTACACAACGGCCTTTGGCGGCGTGTTTGAAAGCATCGACCAGATTTACCTGAGCCGACATTTTCACCCCGACGCGCAGGAGCAGCTTGGGGAAATGACCTATTTCAGTGTCTTCAATGATCACTTGACCGATGGAAGCCATGCCGAAGCCCCGTATAACAAGCTTGCCTCTGATCATGGGCAAATCATGGCGCATCTGCGCGTCTGAAGGCCGCCACAAAGGAGATCCCGAATGCATATCGCCACGCTGGATGGGCTGCATGTAAACTATCGCATCGATGGGACACCGGATGGTCCGCCGGTCGTCTTTTCCAATTCACTGGCAACGGACCTGCGCCTTTGGGACAAGATCATCCCGATGTTGCCGCAACAGTGCTGCTATATCCGCTATGACAAACGGGGGCATGGCCTGACGGATGTGACCCCCGGACCGTACAGCATGGGTATGCTGGTCAAGGATCTTGAAAGCCTTTTGGTGCATCTTCGGATCCAGGATGCCGTGGTTGTCGGACTGTCAATCGGTGGAATGATTGCGCAGGGGCTTGCTGCCAAGCGGCTGGACTTGGTTCGCGCGCTGGTCTTGTCGAATACCGGCGCAAAAATTGCGACGCGAGACATCTGGGCACAACGTATCGAAACGGCCAAGGCCGGTGGCATGGCGGCGCTGGTTGATCCGACCATGCAGCGCTGGTTTTCCAAGAACTTTCAGGGGACCGAGGAATTCCATGCCTGGCGCAACATGTTCTTACAGACCTCGGCCGAAGGATACGCGGCCTGCGGTGCGGCAATCGCGGGGACGGACTTTATCACGCCGACCTCGGCCTTGCGTCTTCCGGTTCTGGGCATCGCAGGAAACGATGACAGCGCGACGCCGCCTGATTTGGTTCGTGAAACGGCCAATCTCGTGCCGGGGTCGAAGTTCGAACTCATTCGCGGCTCGGGCCACTTGTCTTGCGTTGACGCCGCCGAAGACTATGCACGGATCGTGACAGAGTTCCTGTCCGCAATTGGTCATGGCTGACATCCTGTTGGTCCATGGGTCGTGCCATGGTGCTTGGTGTTGGCGCGATCTCTTGCCCGAACTTGTGGCTCTGGGCCACCGTGTTCGGGCGATTGATCTGCCGTCGCATGGTGCAGACCCGACGCCTGTCGCCGAAATCACGCTGGACCATTATGCCCGCGCCATACTTGCAGCTTTGGAAGGGCCAACTGTGGTTGTGGGTCACTCCATGGCCGGTTACCCGATCAGCCGCGCAGCGGATCTGGATGCAACGCATTTTGCCCGGTTGGTCTATTTGGCCGCCTATGTTCCCTGGCCCGGTCACAGCTTGGCCGAGATGCGCAAACGCGCACCGCGCCAACCCTTGGCACAGGCCATCCGCCTTTCCGAAAACAGCCAAAGCTTTACGATTGATCCTGCCTGGCTTGCCGACGTGTTCTATCACGACTGCACGCCCGAACAGCAGGCCTTTGCCGCGGCAAACCTGTGCCCGCAGGCCGTTTTGCCACAAGCGACCAAGGTCACCCTGGGGACCACTTATGCAAGGGTGCCGCGCAGCTATATTCAATGCCTAAGGGACGGCGCAGTGCCTGTCGAATTCCAGGCCACCATGGCCCGCGACTTTTCAAGCGAGGACGTCTACCAGATGGATACCAGCCATTCACCCTTCTTTTCCGCCCCGCTGACCCTGGCGGGTATCATCGATCAGATCACCCGACAGCCCGGTGACGCAAAGATCTGATACCCGCTGCGAAAGACCGACATGCTCTGTCGCAAACTTTCTTGAACGCCAGGCCCGCTTTGCGCACCCTGAACACCCGTGTACAGCGCGCCACCCCAGAAACCAGCCCAGGAGGGCGTTATGAAACTGCAGGATCTTGACGTCATTGTCACCGCGCCACCCGCCCCCGGCTGGGGTGGTCGCTATTGGATCTTGGTCAAAGTCACCACCGACAATGGGATCACCGGCTGGGGGGAATGTTATGCCTCGTCCGTTGGACCAGAGGCCATGCGTGCCGTCATTGCAGATGTGTTTGAGCGACACATGATGGGTGACAACCCGGAAAACGTAGAGCGGATGTTTCGCAGGGTATATTCCTCGGGCTTTACGCAAAGGCCTGATTTGACGGTCATGGGGGCGTTTTCCGGACTTGAGATCGCCTGTTGGGACATTCTTGGCAAAGCGCGCGATCGTCCGGTCTGGGCGCTTCTGGGGGGGCTGATGAATGACCGGGTTCGGGCTTATACCTATCTTTATCCTTTGCCGCATCAGAATTTAACGGACTTCTGGACCTCACCCGATATGTCTGCCGAGGCTGCGCTGGATTGCGTCGCGCGGGGGTATACGGCCGTCAAATTCGACCCGGCCGGTCCCTACACGATCCACGGTGGGCATCAGCCTGCGCTTTCGGACATTTCGATGTCGGTCGCCTTTTGCAAGGCGATCCGCGAGGCCGTGGGTGACAAGGCTGATCTGTTGTTTGGCACCCACGGGCAGTTCACCACCAGTGGTGCGATCCGACTTGGCCAGGCACTCGAGCCATATCACCCGCTCTGGTACGAAGAGCCGATCCCACCCGACAACCTTTTGGAGTTCCAAGAGGTTGCTCGGGCTGTCCGCATTCCCATCGCAACCGGGGAACGGATGACAACCAAGGCTGAGTTCGCCGCTGTCTTGCGCACAGGCGGGGCCAAGATCCTCCAACCGGCACTGGGGCGTGCCGGGGGCATATGGGAAATGAAAAAGGTCGCAGCAATCGCCGAGGCCTTCAACGCGGAAATCGCGCCGCACTTGTATGCCGGACCGATCGAGTGGGCGGCCAATGTGCACCTTGGAGCCTCTATCCCCAACCTGCTGATCGCCGAGACAATCGAGACGGATTTTCATCGTGATTTTATCAAGGGCGGTATTTCCGTTGAGAACGGATTTATTCGGCCGCCCACGGGTCCGGGTCTGGGAATTGACGTCGATGAGGCCCTTGCGAGAGCGCATCCCTACGGTGGATCTGGCTTGCATTTGCAAGTGCAGGAAGCGCCCTGCGACTATCAGAACGGCAATGCATTCATGGGCGGTGCACCCCCGGTTGAAAACTGACCTACCAATTTTTGCCGGGGTTGCTATATACAATTTATGCAAGGAACAGTTTTGTGACCCCGCCGACCGATGCCATTGATATGGCAGTTGCCCCAAGCGCAATGGCAGAAAGCGCAAAGAATGCATCGAGGTACTTGAAATCCTTTGCGCATGAAGGGCGGTTGATGATCCTCTGTCATCTTCGCTCTGGTGAGAAATCTGTCAGTGAATTGGAAAAACTGCTGGAAACGCGCCAGGCTGCGGTAAGTCAAATGTTGGCTCGGCTGCGCGAAGAGCAACTGGTGAAAACACGGCGCAACGGCAAGGTCATATACTACAGCCTTGCTGACCAACACGTCGAGGCCCTGCTTTATTTGCTTTACGAGAAGTTTTGCAGATAGGTCAGTTGATCAGCCCCATCCATGTGGCCCGACTTGATTGGTGGTGCGTGACAGGCCGCAGCTCTATCGCGATATGGGTTCCCAGAGCGAATGCTCGATAATCATCAGCGTTGTGCTGTGATTGTTTGGTTTGGTCATGCTTCCTTTCGTGCGGGATTGGTACGATTTGCCTGGCCCTTGAGAGCGGTTTTCGGACCTGTTCCACGCGAAATGGCGTATCGAATTGGGCATGACGATGTGCGAGATAGGACCGATGCGCTGATGTGTTGTCATGCATGCTTGCCCATCCCGGCCCATGGTTCGGGACGGTCTGGCGAGAGGCCTTTGGAATATGGACCGGTGACCCCGTTCAGTCGCCTTCTGATCGCCTAGGGCATGGCTCAAGGGTTCTGAAATCGGAACGGTCCTTTGCGGTGCGGATTGATGTCACGATAGTCTGCAGATTTGATTTGCACGGCTTGATGCCTAAGCAAACCGTCCACTGCCGGTTCCGCAACGCATTGGTCTGGGGGTAGGGCGACCTGTTGGCCACAGTTTGCAGACAGAGCCGCTCGGCGGGAGTGTCGTTTACCTGCCAGCCTGTGTCTCTTGGACGTGCAGTGATCCGCCGACAGGCGTATTGGCCAGATTGGCGGGGCAACTCGATCAGGGCCGTCGCCGGGCGCTCTTTGGCAGCCCGTCCTCTTGGTCGGTTTCTCGGCATGGATCTGTGCGGCTTCAACGCGCGACCGGCATGACGTTCAGACAGTCTGAGATGACTGCGCACGTGACCCATGCCGGGGGCAGCCTCATTGGGGTGTCTTGATCGCAACGGGTCATCCCCCGAAGCTGACCAGGTTGGGAAAGCAAGGCGTTGCAGCAAGCGCATGACTGGCTGTGGCCTCAATAGGACCAGCAGAAAGAGGCCTTGGACTCTTTGGTCGGATGGAACCAGACAGCGCATTGACCAGAAATGGTGCGGGCTTGCGCGCCCCATGGCATTTCTTGGTCTCTGTTGGCTCGGCGGTGATTGCACTCCGAGCGCCGAAACCGTTCCGCTCCGGATTTTGTATTTTCTGCTGCCGTTCGTCTGCCAGAAACGACATGCCCCCGCACAAGCGGGGGCATGGGTTTGTTGTTCTGCGGACCGCAATCAGGCCAATCCGCAGGCAAATTGTTTGGTCAGGACGCTTCGTCGAATTCCCAAGGTCGGGTAAAGCCGCCGAGTACGTCCTGAACCTCTTTCTCGGTTGCTCCATTGGCGGTCAGTTGCGCCACCAAACCACGCTTTTTGTCATCCACGACGCCAGAAACGCGTGCGTCCAGTCCGGCCTTTTCCAACGTGTCATTGTAGACCCGTGTGATGGCGTTCCGACGCAGGTCGGGCTTGAACACCTTGCCGACGGCGGTTTTGGGCAACTCGTCGAGGATTGTCATGTGCTTTGGATGCGCGGCGCGTTCGTGGACCTGGATCTTGCAATGCTCCAAGAGGTCCTCGGTTGTGACGCTGGCGCCTTCAACCAGTTCGACGAAAGCGCAAGGCAACTCGCCAGAGTGAGAGTCAGGCTGGCCAATGGCGCCGGCAAAGGCCACCGCTGGATGCGCCAACAAGGCTTCTTCGATCTCTGCGGGGTCGATGTTGTGGCCACCGCGAATGATCAGATCCTTGGCCCGTCCGGTGATCCACAGATAGCCTTCGGCATCAATACGACCCAGATCGCCCGTCCGCAGGTAGATCTCGTCGTGGAACAGATCGCGGTTCTTGTCGACCTCGGTATAGGTCGACCCAGCGTAAATGCCCGGATTGGAGATGCAGATTTCACCCACTTCATCGGCTGCGCACTCGCGCGGTCCTTCCGGGGTTTGTTGAATGATCTTCAATTCGGTGTGTGGGAAGGGGATGCCCACCGATCCTACCCGCTTTTCACCCGATGGGGGGTTGCAAGATACCAGGCAGGTCGCCTCTGTCAGGCCATAGCCTTCGACGATGGTCACGCCAGACGCGCTTTCAAAGCGTTTGAACAATTCCATTGGCATGGGGGCCGATCCGGAAAAGGCCGTTTTCACACTGGAAATATCGGCATCCACCTCACGCTGCATCAGCGCCGATACAGCCGTGGGGACAGTGATGATGAACGTGGTTTGCCAACGCTCGATCAGCTTCCAGAAATTATCGAATACCCCTTCTCCGCGGTAGCCTTGCGGCGTTGGGAACACCACATGCGCGCCAGATGTCAGGGCCGACATCAAAATCACGTGTACGGCAAAAACATGGAAGAGCGGAAGTGGGCACATGATGCTGTCGGTTTCTGTAAACAGCAACCGATGGCCCAGCCAACCATTGTAAACCATGCCGGAATACTTGTGTTGTGCCACCTTGGGCATGCCGGTTGTGCCGCCTGTATGAAAATAGGCCGCAACACGATCTTGTTGGACGTCT
>JAKVCP010000139.1 GCA_022448925.1 Paracoccaceae bacterium | reverse complement strand
GTCTGCCAGTTGTGCGCGGGCGTAGGCCTCGAATTCGCTGACGTAGAACTGGTAGTTGGTGAACAGGACATGGTTCTGAAAATGCGAGGGATCGGTCGCTGTATAATGGGCTAGTCGTGCCAGCGAATAATCGACCCGTTGAGCTGTAAACGGAGCGAGGGGGCCGGCCCCATCTGCGCTCGGCGCAAAGGTGCCGTTCATGATGTCGTCATTGGTTGTAGTGAGGTCCGGCACATCAAAGACATCACGCAACACGAAGTCAGAGCCCCCCTGCTGGGGAACTGACAAACTGCTGTCGTTGGCAACGGCAAAATGCACGGGCATCGGCGTGCTGGACATGCCGATGGTGACAGGCACTTTGTGATTTTCAAGCAAAAGGCCAATCTGTTGACATAGATAATGCTTGAACAGGTCGGGTCTGGTCACGGTGGTCTTATGCGTGCCCGGCTGGGTAACGTGTCCAAAGCTTAGCCGGCTATCAACCTGAGCATGTGTTTTGGTGGTTACTGAAATCTCGGGATAATAGGCGCGAATACGCCGACCGGGGTCGCCTTTGACAAGCGCCGCTTGAAAGTGGTCACACAAGAACCGCGCGCTAAGCTGATAGAGCGAAATCAGACGCTCGACCGCATCGGCCGCATTGGTGAATTCCTCGGCTGCTGGTGCATCGGGAACAGATATTATCGAATGCAGCGCATTTTGCATGGCGGACCTTTGCCTAAACTTTTGGCAAGGTGACAGCACTGCCCGCCGTACGCAAGACACGAATGCACCAAACAGAAAAGGACAGGCGATGGACTATGAAACGGTCTTGGCCCGTGACCTCGGCGCCAGTTTGCGCGGACTTGGACTGAACATTCTTGTGCGCGATGTGATGGCCGAGGTTGAGATCTTGGCACAGGTCTTTGACATGAAAGCCCATCAGGTCAGCAAGGACTTTGCGATCATGCGCTACGGGGCCCAGCTGTTCCAGGTGCACGCCGACGCCACCTATGCTGCGAACCCTCTTTTGTCCGTTCTGCCCGACATGCCACCACGGGGTGCAGGAATTGAAATCCGCTTGTATGACACCGATCCAGACGACGCTGTGTTGCGTGCAAAAGCCGCCAGGCTGACTGTCCTGCAAGAGCCGACCGATAAGCCGCACGGCCTGCGTGAGGCGTATATCCTATGTCACGACGGCTATGCCTGGGTGCCCAGCCGGCCCAAAATCGTCCGCTGATTCTTTGCTGCGCGCAGGCATGCGGACGCTGGTGGACAGAGACGACCAAAGCGATCTTCAAGGCATGGTCCGCGGGCGCCATACGCTCAGCGCGAACAATATGAGGCCCAGGATCATGAACGGAAGATTTATCATGCTGCCAGGGGCAGTTCCCGCTGTTTCAATTGACTTGTTGGCCCCAACCCAAAGGCGCATCGCGTATTCAATCGCAAACAAAAGATAGAGTGCCGGGATCATTGATCGATACCTGACAGCTGCCAGCAGATAGATCATTCCGATGATCAATTGCGATAGTCCCCACAAGGCAAATATTCCCACGATCGTCTCAGCCGCAGCGCCGGGATAGGTATCAAGCGGAATGGATGCGATGCTTTGTGCCCCGCCGTCTGGCGCGAACAGGTGGTGTTGACTGCGCCACAGCGTCAAAACGGTCAACGCGTAGAAAACGTAGAGCGCGATCTTGTGACCGGGAAACCGGTTGTCGATGGACTTTGGAAGGACAAAATCAAGCAAATGGGATGACTCCTTATGTGGGGTATTTCCAAACTCTGGTTGACTTCTACTGTACCAACACCTGCCGGGCTGACCAGAACATTGATCCACTCAGGTCAAACGATGGTCAAAGGCCGACACCGTGGCGAACAGTCTGCAACGCTGAAGGGGCTTGATCCTGGCTTGGAGCCTTAGGACATCGCAATCGTTAAGGCCCATCCTCTTGCGCAGCGCGGACAAACTGACCCCAGCTGCGCAGATGGGCAAATAGATGGCCTCATGTGCCGGGGGGCAGTGATACCCGTGGCCGGTGGGATTGACAGGTCCCGGACGCCTGCGTCACGCTTTGCACAACAAGGAGACCGACGATGACCGCACCTCGGACGCTACCGAACATCGATTTTTGGCCTGAACGCGTTGATTTGGCTGCGGCCTTTCGCTGGACCGCCCGGATGAACATGCACGAAGGGGTCGCAAACCATTTCAGTCTGTCGATCAATGACGATGGCACCAGGTTCCTCATGAATCCCAACCAAAAACACTTTGCCCGCATCCGTGCCTCGGATCTGATCGTTGTTGATGCATACGATCCCGAAACACTTGCAGGTCCTGACGCGCCCGATCCCACGGCATGGGGGTTGCATGGGGCGCTGCATCGTCTGTGTGGTCATGCGCGCTGTGCCATGCATGTTCACTCGATCCATGCGACGGTTTTGGCTTGCCTGCAAGACCCGGTTCTGCCCCCGATCGACCAGAATTGTGCGACGTTTTTCAATCGGATCGCCTATGACATGGACTACGGCGGACTGGCCTTCGAAGAGGAAGGCGCACGCTGTGCGACTTTGCTTGATGATCCGCAAAAGAAGGTGCTGATCATGGGCAACCATGGCGTCATGGTCATCGGGGACACGGTGGCCGACACATTCAACCGCCTCTACTACTTTGAACGTGCCGCCGAAACCTACATCCGCGCTTTGCAAACCGGGCAACCCCTGAACGTCCTGTCCGATGACATAGCCGAAAAGACCGCGCAAGAACTTGAAAGCTATCCCGAGCAGGATGTGCGTCATCTGGCTGAACTGAAACTGATACTGGACGAAGAAAAGTCGAACTACGCAACGTGAAAATCCACTGCGGTACCGGGCACGGCGTGGTGGCTTCACGAAATCTGATCCGCGATCGGGTCTGCAATCGGAGAGGTCTCAGGCCCACTGTACCTCGCTGAGGAAAATATATCCTGCGCCGTAAATGGTTTTGATAAGACGCGGGTTTTTG
>JAKVCP010000138.1 GCA_022448925.1 Paracoccaceae bacterium | reverse complement strand
GCCGCGCTGAACAAATGGATGAAGTGTCAGGCCAATGTCCCGGGCACGTTGCACTGCTTCCGGCATTCAATGCGAGACCGACTGAGAGCTGTGGAATGCCCGTCTGACGTCGCCGATCAGATTGGGGGGTGGCAAACCGAAGGCGTTGGCCAGGCCTATGGGCGTGGTTATCCACTTGAGGTCTTGAGTAAATGGATGAAGGTGGCAGTTTCTTTCAAATATCTGAAATAAAACAATTTCTTCCACTTTGGGTGTTGATTGTCACTGAGAACTGACCCGGTATTTTCACCGAGATTTGACCCACCCTCAGTTATGCGTCGTGGTTTATGACGCGGTCAATGTTGCGGTCTCCTTTTCTGTTTTCTTTGCAGCCTCAGCGCTGGCCTTGAAGCGGTAGCTGTCGTTGCCAGTCTCGAGGATATGACAGCGGTGCGTCAGCCGATCGAGGAGCGCTGTGGTCATCTTAGCATCGCCGAAGACCTGTGCCCATTCTGAGAAGCTGAGGTTGGTCGTGATGATGACGCTGGTGCGCTCATAGAGCTTACTCAGCAGGTGGAAGAGCAGCGCCCCGCCGGACGCACTGAACGGCAGGTAGCCGAGCTCATCCAAAATGACCAAGTCGACCTTGGTCAGCATCTCAGCCATCTTGCCAGCCTTGCCAAGCGCCTTCTCCTGCTCAAGTGCATTGACCAGTTCCACGGTTGAGAAGAAGCGCACCTTGCGCCTGTGATGCTCAATTGCCTGCACGCCAATTGCTGTCGCGGTATGGCTTTTGCCTGTTCCTGGCCCGCCGATCAGCACGACATTCTCAGCTGCTTCGATAAACTCGCAGCGATGCAGCTGCCGTACTGTCGCCTCGTTGATCTCGCTGGATGCAAAATCAAAACCGGTGAGGTCTTTGTAGGCGGGGAAGCGGGCGACCTTGGTGTGGTAGGCAATGGAGCGCACTTCGCGTTCGGCGATCTCCGCCTTGAGCAATTGCGACAACATCGGTGTTGCAGCTTCAAAAGCGGGGGCACCTTGGGCGACCAGATCGTCGACGGCATTTGCCATGCCATAGAGCTTGAGGCTGCGCAGCATAATGATGATGGAGGCTCCTGCTGGGTCATGACGCATGGCGCTTCTCCCCAGCCTGTCTCAGCCCGTCATAGCGATCGACGTTGGCTTCTGGCGTCGTCTGCAATGCCAGAGCGTCTGGTGGGTCGACCTCGGGATGGTCTATTGGTTTGCGATCAATTAATCGATGTAGCAGGTTCAGGATGTGCGTCTTGGTGGGCACGCCCGCTTCCAGAGCCAGTTCCACCGCGCACAGGACGTCTGCCTCATTGTGCTGAAGAACCAATGACAGGATGTCGACCATTTCTCGGTCTCCACCTTCTTTGCGCAGCATGTGATCCTGCAACTGGCGGAAGGCATCTGGCATCTCGGTGAATGGCGCCCCATTGCGCAGAGCGCCTGGTTTGCGTTGAATGACAGCGAGATAGTGGCGCCAGTCATAGATGACCTTGCCAGGCTTTCGATGTGATCGTTCGATTATCCGGGCGTGCTCACAGACCGCTTGCCCTTCGGCGACCACCACCAAGTGTTCAGGATAGACATGCAGGCTCACCCGCCGGTTCGCAAAGCTGGCAGGCACACTGTAGCGGTTGCGTTCAAAGGTAATCAGGCACGTCGGAGACACCCGCTTGCTGTGTTCGATAAACCCGTCGAATGCTGGCGGCAGCGCCATCAGCGTGGGCTTCTCTGCCTCCCAAACATCTGCAATGGAACCCGGCAACGTCTTGTGTGAGGTCTCTGCCCACAGGGCGAGACAACGATCTTCAAGCCACTGGTTCAGTCCTTCCAGATCAGCAAAGATCGGCATAACCTGCCACATTCGGTTGCGCGCGTCCTGCACATTCTTCTCAACCTGGCCTTTCTCCCAGCCTGCGGCCGGATTGCAGAACTCAGGCTCAAACACGTAATGGCTGGTCATTGCCTTGAAACGCGCATTGATGTCGCGCTGCTTGCCTTTGCCGACACGATCAACTGCGGTCTTCATATTGTCATAGATGCCACGGCCTGGAACACCGCCAAATACGCGGAATGCATGCCAGTGGGCATCGAATAACATCTCATGTGTTTGCAGAGGATACGCACGCACCAAAAACGCTCGGCTGTGGGACAGCTTAACATGGGCCACCTGAAGCTTGACCCGCTCGCCGCCGATATTGGCCCAGTCTTCACTCCAGTCGAATTGGAAAGCTTCGCCCGGTTGGAATACCAAAGGCACAAAAGTGCCGCGCCCTGTTGTCTGTTCCGCGCGGTGTCGATCCGCCCGCCATGCCCGCGCAAAAGCCGCGACGCGTTCATAGGAGCCGTCATATCCCAGCTTCACCAGATCCGCGTGCATTTGCTTGACCGTTCGCCGTTCTTTGCGTGACTTCCGCGTCTGGATTAGAAGCCAAGCAGACAACCGATCCGCATAGGCGTCCAACTTGCTCGGACGCTTTGGCGTCTTGAAACGAGGCTCCGATACGCCTTCGCGCAGATACTTCTTAATCGTGTTCCGAGACAAACCCGTCCGACGGGCAATCTCTCGTATCGGCATTTTGTCACGCAATGCCCAACGTCTGATGACACTCAAAAATCCCATGTCGATCACTCCAAATCTCCCCAACCAAAACCGTCGGGGCAGTGTGTTCACATGGGTCAATTCTCAATGACAATTGATGGGGCTACCGGGTCAGTTCTCAGTGACAATCAACAGCGCCGTGGACGCTGAGCGTCGGGAGGCATCTCCCGAGAAGGCTCCCTCATGTCCATATGTCCCACGCTGACCTGCCCGGTCTGCCTGACCGTGTTCCCGTATCGAAGTAATAAGACCTACTGCTCTCCCAAATGTCGGAAATCGTCCTCGCAGAAGGAAAGGCGCAAGTCTCGGCCAGCAAATGCAGCAAACAGTAGGTCGGTTCAGCGCCATCAGGAAGAAGTGTTCGAGTTGGCTATGCGCAT
>JAKVCP010000137.1 GCA_022448925.1 Paracoccaceae bacterium | reverse complement strand
AGCAAACTGTTCATTGCTGTCGATCCGGTTATAGAGCGCCTTGACCATCCCACGCAGGGCACGGCTCAGACGGCCGATCTCATCCGGGCGGGCTGACAGGTCAGGGATCCGAATGCGTCCCGGTTTCACGTTAGAGGCGTTCTTGTCCCGCCCCAGCTCCGCCGCTTCGGCCAGATCCGCCAGCGGGTTCGCGATGGTCGAGGCCAACACGAGGCTTAGCCCCACGGACACCAGAAGCGCGACAATGAACATCTGCAAGACGCGTTCGCGATCGGCGCGCACAAGGTTGTCAATCTCACCCGAGGGAGAGGTCACCGACACAACTGCAACCGGCGCACCGTTCAACAGAACCGGCGTCGCCGCAGAAAACACCGTGCCGCCCGCCTGATCGAAGACTTCGCCCACTTCGGTGCCACCGTCGAACGCCCCTTTTACAATGGCGCGCAGTTCTTCTGGGGTAACACCAACGTCAGTGCCTGAGGGCGTAGATTTATTGCCAAACAACGCCCAAACAGAGGCCAGCGCGTCCGAAATCAGGTTGGAATTGTCGGCTGCTTCGTTGAACAGGTTCAGTGCATCACCGCGACGCACACCTTTGATCGTCGCCACCGGCGACAAGGTGGTGTCGTAGACAAAGACCTCGACACCGCCGCGTAGGCTTAGCCCCTGAAGGGTTGCCTCAACATTGATCCCTTCTCCGGCGCCGAAACTGACATCACCCTCTGCGGGCAGTTGCGCTTCAAACACGTCCGCGATCAGCGTTGCCTGCGTCACCAATGCGCCGGCGCTTTGCCGCACCAGACTTTGACGGGTGGAATTGAGATGCAGGATGCCGGTGACCATAATGATCAGCGCGATCAGGTTGAAGATGATGATCTTGCGCGTCAGCGGGGAACCCCGAAGGGTGAACAAGCCACGGCGTGCGCGCTTTTCCTGCATTTCATCGGCAACAGTCTGTTGGGGGGCGACCCAATCGTCCCCAAGCACAACATCTCCATCCTGCCGTTTGTTGGTCATACCGGTGTCGCGCATGCGCGCTCATCTCCAATGGGAAGGCGGCTTTGCCGTCTTGAACCCCATCTGTTTTGGGAAACCGCCCCGCAGGGAAGTTTATTCTTCGTTGTAGCGGTAGCCGATCCCATACAGGGTCTCGATCGCTGCGAATTCCGGGTCTGCACTGCGCATCTTCTTGCGCAGACGCTTGATGTGGCTGTCGATAGTTCGGTCATCCACATAGACCTGGTCATCATAGGCCACATCCATCAGCTGGTCACGGCTTTTAACAAAACCGGGGCGTTGGGCCAGTGCTTGCAGCAGCAAGAATTCGGTCACGGTCAGGGACACATCCTGCCCCTTCCAGCTGACCGCGTGGCGCAGCGGGTCCATACGCAGGTTGCCACGTTCCATCACTTTGGTTTCCGCTGTGGGGGCCGCGGCCTCGCCACCAATGGCTTCCTGACGGCGCAGCAATGCGCGGATACGTTCCACCAAAAGACGCTGAGAAAACGGTTTCTTGACGTAGTCATCCGCGCCCATACGCAGGCCCAGAACCTCGTCAATTTCGTCATCTTTGGAGGTCAGGAAGATCACCGGCATCTGCGTTTTCTGGCGCAGACGCTGCAACAGATCCATGCCATCCATACGCGGCATCTTAATGTCCAGAACGGCCATATCGGGGAGACGTTTGTTAAACGCATCCAAGGCCGCCTGGCCGTCATTATATGTTTCAACCTCGAATCCTTCTGCTTCCAGGGTCATGGAAACAGAAGTCAGAATATTCCTGTCATCGTCGACCAGCGCAATCTTTGACATCGGCTTTGCCCTTGTTTCTGCTCGTTCTTGGAACTGTTTTACTTTCTTCTTCACCGTTTCCGGGGGCGAATCAATCCCATTTCACGAATCGGGTAAGGAATTGGGAACGACTGTGGCAAAAACGGGTTACTGTTTACTAAAGTGTGCCACGTGAAACGGCGGTAGCGAAAACATGAAACTGATGGTTGCGCTAAACTTTCCCATGGTTGCGCTAACGTCACCCCAGCCGCCTATTCAAGCCTGAAAGCAACATGTTAAGACGACTGACACGAGGTGCATGAAGGCGCCTCTGCCCCCTTTCGTGCCCTAACTTCATCGGCATGCCCGTGGGCGCAGCGACACTACCATGCGGCTGTGGCCGAGAACCGCCCCGCCGCCTTCAGGAGAGACACTAATGACATCTGGACGGGTCAACCCGCAATTCCGCCTTGAAGATCAAGGGATCAAAGGGCTGGGAAATGTCTATTACAACCTCATGGAGCCTGCGCTGATCGAGGCGGCCTTGGGTCGTTCCGAGGGCAAACTCGGCAAGGGCGGCGCGTTTCTGGTCACAACCGGCAAATTCACCGGCCGGTCCCCCAAAGATAAACATGTGGTCAAAACCGACAGCGTTGCAGACACCATCTGGTGGGACAACAATGCCGCCATGTCTCCTGAAGGCTTTGACGCACTTTATGATGACATGCTGGAGCACATGAAGGGCCGCGACTACTTCGTGCAGGACCTCGTTGGTGGTTCGGACCCGGTGCATTCCATCAATGTGCGCATGGTGACAGAGCTTGCGTGGCATGGCCTGTTCATCCGCCACATGCTGCGTCGTCCCGATCGCGAGGACCTCGACAGCTTCCTGGCGGACTACACCGTCATCAACTGCCCGTCCTTCCAGGCGAACCCGGAAAAGCACAACTGCCGCTCCGAGACCATCATCGCGATGAACTTTGATCGCAAGCTGATCCTGATCGGCGGCACCGAATACGCAGGCGAGAACAAGAAATCCGTCTTCACCCTGCTGAACTACCTGCTGCCGGAAAAAGGCATCATGCCGATGCACTGCTCCGCCAACCACGCCAAGGGCAACCCGGTCGATACCGCCGTGTTCTTTGGCCTGTCTGGCACCGGTAAGACCACCCTGTCAGCAGATCCTGACCGCGTGCTGATCGGCGACGACGAACATGGCTGGGCGAACAACGGCACCTTCAACTTTGAGGGCGGCTGCTACGCCAAGACCATCAACCTCAGCGCCGAAGCCGAGCCCGAGATCTACGCGACCACCGAGAAATT
>JAKVCP010000136.1 GCA_022448925.1 Paracoccaceae bacterium | reverse complement strand
GACGGTACGGGCCCCATTTCGCTTGAAACTTTTGTACACACTGTCGAGCTGGATCATTCGGCGCAGCCCTCTACCGCCTGTCCCGGATCGAGTAGAGCACGAGTGCGAAAACCGACCAGATCAGGAACAAGAACAAAGCGACAATGCCAAGGATCGTGAATGCTTGGGGGTACTGCGCAGTTTGCGCCAGCGTTGGCGGCTTGTAGGTCGCAAGATAGCGACTGTTACGGCGTGCTTTTTCAAGGGCCGCATCGAAGGCCGTACGCGCTGCAAGATAAGATCGCTCAGCAAACTGCAAATCCACGCGCAGTTCCTCAAAACGGCCCACGAGCTCTGTCACCGGGCGCGCATTCCCAGCAGGCGTCTCGCTCACCGATGCCAGTTTCGCCTTTTCCTCGGAGATACGGTTCTCAATCACCTCAATCCTGCTTTGGGTTTGCCGCTCCGCTAACTGCAGGCGTGGATCACTGGAAGCGGCGACGTCCCCCAACAAATCATACTCGACAAGTGCGTCCGCCAATTGGCGCTGAAGCGAGGTCAACAAGCCCATCTGAGCCGCCACCACGGCTTCAGGGTCAATGATCTGATTTTCCGAACGATACATCGTCAGCGCTTGTCGCGCGGCGCGCAAACGATCTTCGGCCCGTTCCAGTTCGGCCCGCGCAAAACGTGTGGCATCCTCTTCCGCCTCCTGCGAGAGCCGGTTGATCATTCTTTCCGACTCCATGAGGATCGCGCGCGCAATCTCGCGCGCTTCATCCGGATCAAAAGCACGGACCTCAACTTCAATCAGGCCTTTGTCAGCCTTCAAACTCACCGCGACCATGCGGTTCCAGTAGGTCAGCAAATCCTCGATAGAGCCGCTTGGGTGAAACCGAAACACCCAATCCTCTAAGGGGCGGGCGTAATGGGTGCGGATATCAAGGGCCGCATCAATTGTTTCCACAAGCGGCTGAGAAGCTATAAAGGCGTTCAGTATCTCCGCATCCGTTTCCGTTGCGCTATCAAATTGAAAGCCCAAAACGCTGGCCGCCGGGGCTGCGGCTTCGTCTGAACGCACATTGAATGCCATCGAGGACGCGTATTGCGGCGCGGCAATCGTGAACAGGTATTGGCCAAGCCAAACAACCGGCGCGACGACCATCGCGAGAAACGTGAAGATTATCACGGCATGGCGCCAACGAAACCGTGCGCGTTGGGCAGCGGGCCGTACGGTGTAAGCGCCATTGGCTGCGGGCATCTCATCCGCATCGGCCAGATCAGCGGCGCCAGCCAACTCGACTGGCTGCAGTTTGGGCGCTGTAGCACTGGCAGTGATCTTTCTGTGCTGCACGGTTTACGACTTTCTCCATCCTTTGGTGCCACATTGCAGACGCTCCCCTCTCAGGTGGCGGAGGATGGTCTTGGTTTTGGCACTCCTTCTTTGTCATTCTGGCAGAACAGGTGTTTAAGATTGCAAAACTTGACGCATAAACGTGTCTCTACCCGTAGATTTGCCATGTTTCGGGCCATCACAGCGCTGATGTTGCGGGAAATGGCCACCACCCATGGGAAAGCGACGGGTGGCTACGTTTGGCGACTTGCTGAACCGGTGCTTGGTATCCTGCTTTTTTCATACATCGCAGGTCTTGCGTTTCGCGCGCCGTCCCTTGGCATATCGTTTCCGATCTTTTTTGCCGGCGGATGGCTTCCATATCTGTGTTTCAACGATATCCAGAGGCAAGTGGCATCTTCAATCATGCAGACGCGCTACTTGCTGACATACCCTGCCGTGACCCTGATTGATGCGATTGCAGCAAGGGCCGTTCTGGCCTTGATAACGCAGGTTGCTATTTTCTACCTCATTGTATCTGCTTTGGAATTTACGCTGACCACAGACACTTCCTACCGCTTCGAGCGCATTATCGCAGGCATGTGCATGGCGGCCGCACTGGGGCTTGGGATCGGGATCTTCAACTGTTTCTTCTGGCACTATTTCCCAGTATGGCAGCGGATCTGGAACATCCTGACACGACCGCTGATGCTGCTTTCAGGGGTGCTTTTCATATACGAAGACGTTCCCGCCGATTATCAGGATCTTATTTGGTGGAACCCGCTCGTTCATATCACCGGCTATGTTCGATCTGGCTTTTTTACCAGCTACGAGCCGGCCTGGGTGTCCTTCACATATGTCTATCTATTTGCGTTGATCCCAGGCGTAATCGGCTTGTTCTTCCTGCTCCATTTCTACCGCAGAATCCTCAGCATGCTTTGAGCCCATATTTGGCAGGACATTCAGCCAGGACACGTAGTGGCGCAGCATCCGGAGCGATTGGGATGGTAGAGTCGCAGAGGCTGTAAAGAAAGCAAAAGCCAAGGGTAAAAGATCAAACCTACGCATATGTCGGATCATTGCGAGGTTGAGACGCAGATTTAGCATCGCGCTTGCAAACGAACTGCGTGCCTGCGGGTTGAGGTGATAAACACCATAATTCTCAGGGTCATTGACTAATTTCAGGCCGTGTTGCGCGATCTGTAGGCCCAGGTGCTTATCCTCGAGCCGCTCTGGCCAGTATCGCAAGCCTCGCTCACAGAATGGCTGGAGTCGAAAAGCAAGCGTCGGATGCAGCATGGCCGAATTAGTAAGGTAGTGCAGTGGCGTTGGATGACGGGGCGGCAGCATTCTGAAACGCGTGCCGGAGCGCAAATTAGTATAAACAAGACCTCCTCCAACGACATCAGCCCCAGACTGATCCAGAAGTTTGGCCTGTCGCAAAAATCTTTCAGAGGCAACGGGATCATCTGCATCGACCCTGTAGAAATAGACAGCCCCCATGTCCTTGGCGATGTCTATCTGCCGATTTAACCCCTCCCCATTTGAGCCCGGCGGCAAATCGAGCATCTCAACATCAGATAGCCGTTCGAAGCGCTCGATAATCGAAGGGGTAAGACCGCTGGGTTGATGGAAAAAAACAATTCGAATGCCTTCATGCGGCCGCGCCACAGCCAAAAGTTTTGCCGCGCTGAGAACAGAATGCACGGTCTGCGCGACGAGACCCTGATCGTGGAACCTATGGTGATTTATTGCAATAAAGTGGTGGCTGCCTCCGCAGGGTTGGCATCCCGAGGCGCTTGGTTTGCCCCCTCGATCAAGCAAGGCGTTCATAAAGCCCGATCACTTGGCG
>JAKVCP010000135.1 GCA_022448925.1 Paracoccaceae bacterium | reverse complement strand
GAAGCCTATGTGGGAGATTTCATTTCTGCATATCGTGCCGATCCACGCGTCCTGTTCTGGGACCTCTATAACGAGCCGGGCAACCGCATGGACTTCGACAAGACAGAATACTCGCAATTTGAAGCGGAACTCGAAAAACACGCATTGTCCTTGATGGAGGCCAGCTTTTCTGTAGCAAGGACCATGGGCCCTGAAGCGCCGCTTTCAGTTGCTGCGTGGACAACTCCTTTGCCAGACAGCGATGATCCTCCCTATCAAACGGAAATCGATCAGAGCGCGCTGCGCCACTCGGATATCATCACCTTCCATGCCTATTGGAATCGACAGCGGGTCGCACAATTCATTGACAACCTCGCAGCTCTTGACCGTCCGGTCCTGTGTACTGAGTGGATGGCGCGCCAGATTGACAGCCGGATCACAGACCAGCTTGACCTGTTCCATGATCGCGATGTCGGCTGCTTTCAATGGGGGCTTGTCAAGGGCAGAACCCAGACTTGGCTGCCTTGGCCCGATGATCTGGTAAGGGCTCATGGCGGGGTTATCGATCGCAATATATGGTTTCACGACCTGCTCGACGAAACCGGACAGCCCTACGATCCAATTGAAGTTCAGACCATCCGCTCCCTTACCGCGCAGGCCCAAAAAGCGCAGCAAAGAGAGTTTGGCTGAGCAACTGCGCAGCTCTTAGGCCACCATTATCGGCGGGGTCTCCAAAAGGTGTGACATGGGCCTTGTCAGATAAAAACCGCTCTGCGTTTGACTGATTTTCCTGCGTTCACTCTGTGGGTTTTGGGCGCCCGCTTCTAACGGAACCGGAAACCCTTCGGTTGGCTGTAACTTGCATCGCGCGGACTTTGGGCTCACACCGGGCTCTGCCCGCGCGACCCTTAAGAAACCTGCTACGGCCCAGTTGCCAGCTCATGCATCCCGTTTTGAATTGAGCGCCTCTTACAGGAAGGCACCGCTTTGGCGCCGATGCATTTCCGGCAAATTTCTTTAAATTTCTCTGCATTCCAAAAGTTGCAGCGAGCTTTGTAACAGGCGCGGTTCACCTCGCCTTAAGGCCTCTCGAGCAGGTTTCAGTGCCATGCAAATTAGCTCAGAGGAATGAATATGTTTACTAAGGTCTTGGGGCCGTTGGCCATCGCCGCTGCGGTCGCTGTTTTGCCAATCGGCGCGAGCGCGTCCAGCCTGAAAGTGAGCGGCTCGACCACAGTTGCGTCGGCAATCATGCTGCCGATGGAGGGACAGATCGAAGGCGACACGGGTGTCGCACTTGAGGTGACTGCAAACGGGTCCAGCCGCGGCATCGATGACCTGATCAACGGGCGCTCTCAACTGGCGATGATCTCGGCACCGCTGGACGTGACCGTTGCAAAGATCGAAAAGAAAAGCCCCGGCAGTTTGGACGGAACCGATCTGCAAGGGCACATGGTTGGTGAAACGCGGGTGGCGTTTGTTGTGCACCCCTCAAACCCGGTCCAGTCGCTTACGCTTGTCCAAGTCGCCGATATCCTGAGCGGCAGTGTCACCAACTGGAGCCAGCTTGGCGGGCCCGACATGCCGATTGTCATCGTCGCAGAGACATTGGGCGGCGGCCTTCGAACCTTGGTCGAGTCGGAGCTAACGGATGGCGAAAGTATCGCCGGCACAGTTCGCGAATTCCCGAACGCAACCCAAGTCCCGCAGGTTGCATCCCAGTTCCCCCCGGCTTTTGGTCTTGCGCCGTTCAAGGCAGCAGGCGCGTCAGACGCCAAGATTCTGGAGACTGATCAAGCCATCAGCCAGCCTTTGATCCTCGTAACCAACGGGGCTGTCTCGGAGGAGATGCAAGCGGTTATCGACGCAACGCGGAAAGCGGGCTCCTAGGCCAGTGAAATCGCGCCCCGCGGGTATTGCGGGGCGCGCCCGGGCCCCTTCAAGAAAGTAAGTGCAATGATAAAGTTAAAACGCGGAATTGCTGCCAAACTTTCGGTTCTGCCGATCGTCGCTTTCATCGGTTTCGCCACCAGTCTTGCGATCACAAAAGTTGGAAGTGAGACTGTCGCCCGACAAGCGGAAAGCATCATCGTGGAAGGGGAGCGCCGATCTGCTGAACTTCTGAGTCTGAAAGAGACATCGAAGGAAATGATCGCGCTCGTGCGAGCAGCACCTGCCGAGTTTGATGCGGCCGTGCTGAAGGAGGCCAAGACCCAGTTTGAAATGGCTGTCCAAACGGTTGGAGGGTTTCTTTCCACCGGCGAGCAAGAAGAGGTCTTCCAAACAGAGCAATTAGAGGCTCTTCGGGATGTGGGGCTACAGATATTTGAGTTTGCGGAGCAGTTTGCTCAGGCGCAGGCTGTTGAACTTGTGGACACATCCTTCAACCCGCTCGCCCTGGAGCTTGCTGCGTACGTGGACCGGGTGGAACAGAACAATAAGGATGCCGCGGTCGCAGCCCTTGCGGAGCTTGAAGCGTCACAGGCCCAAACAAATACGCTGACGATTGTAGTCGGGGCCGTGTCGATGGCTTTTGTGGTTGGTCTTGGGATCTTGCTGTCTCGGGGGCTGGCGCGCCGGATGCGGCAACTGCAAGAACAAATGGCACAGATTTCGGGCGGAGACATTTCCGTGGAGGTGTCGGGGCTTGAAACACAAGATGAGCTTGGAGAGATGGCCAGATCACTTCTCGTCTTCAAGGATAGCCTTGTCGAGAAGCAGGATCTGGAGCAAAAGCAAGCCGATCGGTCGCTGAGTCAAAAGCAGGCGCTGGACGTGATCGGGGCTGGTCTTCGAAGTCTGGCTGACGGCCGTTTGGATACCCGCATCGAGGCCGGCGACATTGGCGAGAGCTTTGAGGCTATCCGGGTTGATTTCAACGCGCTGATGGATGGTTTTGGCGATGTTATCGCGACGGTTGTTTCGTCTGCGGATACGGTGCGCACCAGTTCTGCTGAGATCAGTGAGGTGGCCAACACCCAGTCTCGTCGCTCTGAGGCCCAGGCTTCAACGCTTGAGGAAAGTGCCGCGGCCCTGGATGGGCTGACGAAGTCAGTGAAATCTGCAGCGCAACATGCCTCTGAAGCGGACGCAGCTGTGTCTGAGAACCGTCGACAGGCGGAAGCCAGCGGAGAGGTTGTCCGTCGCGCGGTCAGCGCGATGCAACAGATCGAAGAAAGCTCGAGCCAGATCACGCAGATTATCTCTGTCATCGATGACATCGCCTTTCAGACCAATC
>JAKVCP010000134.1 GCA_022448925.1 Paracoccaceae bacterium | reverse complement strand
TGGGTTCGTCAAGGATCAAAAGGCGTGGTTCTTGGGCCAAGGCCCGCGCCACCATGACGCGCTGACGCTCGCCTCCGGACAACGTGCCAAGACTGCGGGTGACAAGCCCCTGCAAGTCGAGCCGCGTAAGCGCATCTTCAACGACCTGCTTGTCGCGCGACCCGGCTGTCCCGGCAAACCCGCGCCGATGCGGTGTCCTGCCCAGAGCGACAATTTCACCGACAGTCAGTGCAAAGTCGCTGGGTTGTTCCTGCAAAACAACGGCAATACGTCGTGCAACGGCCCGCGCAGAGACAGTCCAGATATCGACGTCGTCGACCAAAACCGTGCCCGTGGTCGGCTTGTGAAACCGATAAAGCAGCCGCAACAGGGTTGTTTTGCCCGCTCCGTTCGGGCCAACGATGCCAAGCGTCCTGCCGGGGGCAAGATCAAACTGTGTCGCCTTCAGCAGAGTGCCTGATCGGTGGCCCGGTGACCACGACAGATCGTGCACCGACAAACGCGCCGCCGTCACGAGCACAGCACTCCGTCGGTTTCAATGGCCATCATCGCAGCGGGCACCCGTGCGAGCGTTGTTTTGCGCAATTTGCCTGGCCGATCTACTGACGAACACCACCCGTCGTGCAAAAAGGCATACTGCCGTGCAAAGGCCAAAAGGTCTTCGATGTCGGTGGCGGGGTCAATGTCGCCAAACAGATAGGTTGCCTTCCTGGTTCCGTGATAGGCAACCGTACAGGGGCGATCACAGCCAGCCATGCAGGCGACGCCTGACACTTCAAAGCTTTCCGGAAGCGCATCAGCGGCCGCAGCAATCGCAGCGCGCAACCGTTCAATCAACTCATATCCGGGGGTGCAGGTCGTGCCCTTGTGGCGACAAGATGTGCAAACTGTAATTCGGTGATCCATCAGGCCCTCCGCCTGTGAGGCGGGCGGCAAGAATCGAACCATGTCGTTGCGGGTGGGACCGCTGTATCATCACGTTCTCCTGACCAGGCACCCCGCCTGCATCGCGTTGAAATTCCGGCACAGTATTCTGCGCCGGTGATGGCAGGTCTCCTGACTTGCGGGTCGTCGCTTCCCCAAACCTTCCCGGATGCGAATCCAGTGGCTTTCGGAGGGGTCGCTCACCGCTTACAGTTGCGGGGGCAGTCACGGAATTGGCGCCTTTCAGACGGCCGCACCGTGTTCCCTTTTCATCTCTTTCACGTTTCGGTGATCAAGAACCATCAAGGGGAGTTAAGCCAATTGGCGGTTACTGGTCAATCCGTGAAAAAAATGCACGACAAGATTTTCAGGCCCCGGGTCTGTGCAGGGTCACGTTGGCCGGGTCTGGAACGCAGGCCTGTGTCACGATGACGTCAGATTTCTGTCGGTAAGCAGCGTGGTGTGTCGTATTCTTCTGCGCAGCGCCCGCACGCGATGATGCAGGCTGCCAATTCAAGTGGACGTACACAGCAGGAGCCGTAAATGCCGCCATTCAACATGGGCCGCGTGCCGCCGGTTACTTTTGGGCCGGGTCGGATGTCGAAAGTGCCGGATCTGGTCAGTGACATGGGCGGTGGGCCCGTGCTTATCATTGCCGATTCGATCCTTGCTGAGCTTGGTGTGACGGACCGACTGGTCGACAGCCTGCGCGAAAACGGTATCGGGTGCGAAGTGGCCGCCGATGTCTCGGGTGAGCCGAAAGAGGCCCTTGTGGATACGCTTTGCGCACGGGCTCGCTCGGTGGGTGCCCGCGTCGTGATCGGTCTTGGTGGTGGCGCTGCTATGGATGCCGCCAAGCTGGTCGCAGCGATTGCGCCATCGGGGCAACCCGCAGCCAAGTTTGATATGGCCATGCAACCTCTGCCCGCACAGGGGATTCCCAGTCTTGCGATTCCAACCACTGCCGGAACCGGGTCAGAGGTGACACGGACTTCCGTCATTTCGCGCGCGGATGGCTGGAAGACTTGGTACTGGGGGGAACAATTGATGTTTGATCAGGCCGTTCTGGATCCAGAGTTGACAGTCAGCCTGCCTGCCCACCTGACGGCGTGGACGGGCATTGACGCTGTTGCGCACGCGCTTGAGGGCGCAACAGCGCGCACAACCAGTCCAGCGGGGCAGCTCTACGGTCGCGAAGCGCTTCGAATCTTGTTAAAAGCTCTGCCGCTTGCCGTATCCCATGGATCAGATATTGACCTGCGCGGTCAGGTGCTTTGGGGCAGCATGCTGGCAGGATTGGCTTTGCATAACTGCAATACGCACATGGGGCACAACATCAGCCATGCGCTTGGGTCGTTGGTGCGTATTCACCACGGTCTTGCGACGGGCTTGGCGCTCGAAGCGTCCTTGCCATGGCTGGTGGCGCGCCCGGAAGGTGCTGAGAACTACGCACGCGCCGCAGAGGCGATGGGGGGCGACGCGGACCCAAATGCCCTGCCAGCCGCCTTGTCAAATCTGATGCGTACCTGTGGCATTCCGCGCGAACTGCCAAAGGAATGCGCCACCGTTTCCTCGAAACGCCTTGCGGCAGAAATGAAGAACCCGGCCAACATCGGGATGTCGCAGAATGCGGCCTGCATGCCCGGTGACGCAGATCTGGATGAGATTGCTTCGTTGATGATGAAGATGCCGGTCGCTGCCGCCTGACGTCCGACCCTGTCGGGCGCGGCGTGGAAATTCTGCGACGGGCTGTGCCTGTCGTACCAAGCGCGCGCCCGAGCCGTGCGCTCCGGCCGCGCGGCGGGTGACCGGTTCAGCTTTGCCCCGAGGTTCAGTCTGGCCCGCAGTCGGGTCGTGGTGACCTGCGCCTGAACGATGCCGACGCCCTGCATAGCCATCCCCGGAAGCAGATCACAAAAGTGTAAGGCAACACTTCGTAGCATTGCCTCACACATTGGGGGCGCTTGCTGCAAAGTGTCGTGGCGTAACACACAAAGGTCGCGTAACATTGTTTAAAATAGCAACGCGGTCCGCAACGTTTGCCGGGCCCTGTTGGTGTCGCGTGTCCGTGCTGGGCTGGTTTTAGCGTCACCGACAGCAAGACCGAGTTCTGAATGCCGAGCGCAACAGTGTCGACAGAAGGATATCAAAGTGACAGACAATCTATCCGGTCAGACTGACCCCAAAGGCCTTGAGTTTGAAACCGATGCAGGGTCATCGCGCGGATTTTGGGGGGCGCTGTCGCTGACAGTTCTTATCGTGGCTTGGATGGGCAGTGGGCTTTTCATCGACAGTCCCGCGCCCGAGCCGGCGAATACCAACATCGAAATAGAGCCTGTCGCCGTTGCCG